>JBBSIK010000474.1:0-1933 GCA_038232115.1 Chloroflexia bacterium | reverse complement strand
ATGGTGAAGGTCTGCCAGGGGAGGCAAGGAGAAAGCCAAGATAACAGATTAGGAGTGGAAAGCAGATGACGGTGGGGGTCACCCCGCTGGTGCGCCACTCAGTTGGCAACGACGCATCTGCCCTTGGGAAGTAGCCATTGCCGAACTGGAAAGCCGAGTGCGGTGAAAGTCGCATGCTCGGTTTGGAGCGGGGGAAAGGCTGTAAAGTCCTACCTATCGCTACAGAGTGAACGGCAAGTGGCACTACCTCTATCGTGCCGTTGATCGAGATGGCAACCTGGTCGACTCGATGCTCTCGGAGAAGCGAGACATGGTGGCGGCGAAGCGCTTCTTCAAGGGGGCCAAAGATGTAGTGGGCCACGCTCCACAGCGAGTGACTACCGACGGTCACATAGCCTACCCCCGTGCTATCCGCCGGATACTGGGGCGCAAAGTTGTACACCGGACGAGCCGTTATCTTAACAATCGGATGGAACAGGATCATCGAGGCATCAAGCAACGGTATTATCCGATGCGAGGCTTCGGGAGTTTTGAGTCGGCATCGCGGTTCTGCCGGGCGTATGACGAGCAAAAGGACTACTTCCGATACCGAACCAGGCCAAAACAGAAGGTACCACTATCTGAGCAGCGCCGAATGTTCTGGCAGCGGTTTGGTGCCCTGCAGTACCTGCTGAAGGCAGGCTAAGGGCAGACGAAAGCCAGGATTGAGGCTTGGCCGAGACGGATTGAACATCGAGAGGGAGATTGCATGCCCTGACTTCTGACGCTTCCCCCGGCGTTGCTATTGTAGTACAATCTTACTATGACAGCGCCCGCCGACAACGACAACCATATAGACGGCATCTCTACCATGCAGGAGTTAGACCCGGAGCCTGCGCCCAGGCAGAGGCTTTTGTATGTACGCGAGCTTATCCTCGGCCTGCTCATACTCGCCGGGGTGCTTGGCTGGGCGGGCTATATCTGGGGGCAAGACGCGACTATTAGCAGCAACTACGCGCAAGGCCAGCAAGCAGATGTCCATCACGACTGGGACAGTGCTCTCACCTACTATTCAGCCGCGCATGGGTATAAAGCCGCCGATGTGCGAGCCTCAAATGCCGCTCGACAGGTGCTGGCTCGTAACGAGCAGTACGAACAGGCTAGAGTCTTCCAGCAAACCGGCTACCCCGCTAAAGCTCTACAGGCCGCACGCGCTGTGCAAAGTATCCAACCAGGCTATGCCGAGATAGACACAGTGGTTGCCCAGGCAGAGCAGCAAGTATATAGCGAAGCGTTGAGCGGCACCATCGTCATGCGCACCACAGCCGACCCGCCGGGGCTGTACTACCGTAACGCAACCTCGTGGGTGTACCTGCCGGACAGCGATAAGTGGAGTGTCTTAGTCAGATACCTGTGCAGCGACGATCACATCGTTTACGACATACCTGCTCCTGGGTGGACGCCACCTCCCGCCAACGCCACTCCTACGCCTATACCTGCACCGGTGTCGAACGGCAGACCTGAGCTAAAAGGGCGTCGCCTTATGCAAGTAGCGGTGAGCGACCTGGACAAGGGGCAAGCGCCTGCTGCGCCACTCAGCTTTGACCCGGCAGACTACTCCTACTATGTTTGTGGGGAGGTGGGTGCGTGGGCGGTTAATTTTCCAACAGTGTCCAGCGCCTCAATAAACGTGAGTGGAAACCCTCGGTTATCTGGTGGCAGCTACGTGTACGAAGCTTATGGTAGTTCGATTACCTCAACGGTAACGCTGACCGGAACACAAGGCCGCGTAGTGGACCTGGGCCAACAGGGGCGGCACGCTCTGTTGGCGGCTTATGGTGAGCCTGTCAACGGCGCGGTTGTCGAGCAGATATACCTGGCCGGGCCGGACGGCAGCAATCCGCGCACGGTGTACTCAACTACAGGCCATATTATCAGCGCACAACTGAGCCCT
>JBBSIK010000473.1:0-2085 GCA_038232115.1 Chloroflexia bacterium | reverse complement strand
GGTTACTGAAGATGCAGGGCACGATGCAGAATACAGGTGGCAGCCTGGTATTCATAGCCACGAAGAATGTGACTGCGCCCGGCAAAGATTTTGGGGCTTACAGCGCATCAAAGGCAGCCGAGGCGCAACTGGCGCGTGTACTGGCGATTGAAGGCGGACCATACGGTATACGCTCCAATATAGTGAACCCCGATGCGGTGTTCGAGGGTTCCGGGCTGTGGTCTCAGGAAGTGCGGGAGCAGCGAGCGAAGGCGCAGGGTATCGCCCCGGCAGAGATCGAGGAACACTACCGCAAGCGCAACCTGCTACAGACCGTGATCACAGCCGACGATGTGGCTCAGGCCTCCCTCTTCTATGCAGGTGATAGGTCTGCTGCTACGACCGGCAGCATGACACCGGTGGATGGCGGGCTGCGCGAGGCGTTTCCCAGGTAGGGCACAAGTAGGGCAAGCGGAATTACCTAGTTCCCGGTGGTTCTGTGTCACTTTTCAGGGGAATCCCTGTGCTGGCTACAATGCTCTGGGCAACTTACATCTTACCTCAATGCCACGGACGACGCTGGCACCGCACTTTAGTAGGCCTGTTCAGTTGTTGCAACAGAACCGCTTCTGGAGATTACCCACATCTCCGAGAGCCAACAGCACCCGGCGACTAAAGTCACGGGCCACACTTACAAACTCGCCCTGCGGCGACTAAGTTGGTACTGTAACCCTGTATAGTCCGCCATGCGGACTTCGTAATCGTTGCCCGTGACTTTAGTCGCCGGGCACAATTGCAAATGTGGGTAATCTCCAGAACCCCTTAAGGAGAATCTTAGCAAATGCGCGGAAGGGGGTCTCCCACCAGCATGTCCAAAACGCGGGTGCCGCCTATATCCGTGCGAAGGAACACCATACCGGCGGGATCAACTCGCACTTCACCGATAATGGCAGCTTCACGTCCCAACGGGTGGTTCCGCATCGCTTGTAGGGCCGCATCGGCTTTGTCGGCAGCTACAATAGCTAACAATTTGCCTTCGTTGGCTATTGTGAGAGGATCAAGCCCCAATATCTCGCATGCGCCACGCACGCCCATTCTAACTGGTATGGCTTGCTCATCGAGGGCGACAGATACTTCTGAGGCCATGGCGATCTCGTTCAGCGAAGTGGCCACGCCACCCCTCGTGGGGTCTTTGAGGCAGTGGACGCTCGCGCCTGCCGCCTCCATCAACGCGGCTACCAGCCCATTCAACGGCGCGGTGTCGCTCTGCACATCGGTTTCTATCTCTAGCGCCTCGCGTGCCAGCATGACAGCTATACCGTGGTCGCCCACCGTGCCGTTCAGCAGTACCTTGTCGCCCGGTTGGGCATACGCCTGACCCATCGGCCAGGAGGCTTGCACAAGGCCTATCCCCGCCGTGTTGATGAACACGCCGTCCGCCTTGCCAACGGGCACCACCTTGGTGTCACCAGTGACGATGGCAACGCCAGCCTCCTTTGCGGCGTCCGCCATAGACTGGACAATGCGCCGCAAATCGCCGACGGAGAAACCTTCCTCCAGGATGAAGCCCACCGACAGGTAGAGGGGCTGCGCGCCTGCCATAGCGAGATCGTTCACAGTACCGTGAACGGCTAACCTGCCGATGTCGCCGCCAGGGAAGAAGAGAGGGCTTACCACGTAGGTGTCTGTGGTGAAAGCCAGGCGTGGAGCTGTTAGGCCCGCGTCTCCCCCTCCAACCGCGAAAATGGCTGCGTCATCCATCCTGTCCAGCATGGGATTAGAGAAAGCAGGCGCGAACACCCCCTCGATGAGGTTGTGGGTCGCTTTGCCGCCGCTGCCGTGGCTCAGTGTGATGCGCTCGTCACGCAGGTGAAACTTTTGCCGGCGCGTCTGCCGCACCCGCTCTATCTTATCCAGTGCCTCCGAGAGCGTTTGTCCCGCCCCCCTCTGACGCTCCTGTCCCTCTCGCGCTCTTTCTTCGGTGCTGCTCATCAGGTGCTATCCCTTTCCACTTGCCGAACTCACAACACCCACAGGACTCGCAGGCCGTAACTCTATCATCTTTAGCTTATCGCGCTCTGCCGCCATCGAGAAACGACCATAGTT
>JBBSIK010000472.1:0-2094 GCA_038232115.1 Chloroflexia bacterium | reverse complement strand
GGCAGCGAGGCGTCGGTGATGATGGCGGGTTGCAATTGCAGGTGGCTCGTCTGGCGCGGCCTGGTGCGCGGCGGTGGCACGCCTGGGCGTGGCAACGGCTGTGACAGGTGCGGCGACTGTACCGGAGTGGCTACATTACGCGCCGCATCAGGGTGAGGGAGGTCGCCAGGGTTGTTGAGCCACGTTGAAGTAGTAATGCTGGGAGCCGGGTACCTGGTGCTCGACTGAGACAGCACCCACTCAGGTACTTCGCGGGCGGGGCCAAACGGCAGGGGCAGAGGCAGGGGTGCGGTGGGCTGCTCAGTGTCAATGGGGGGTCTGCCACCTGTGGAGGCATGCTCCATATAGGGGTGGTCAGTTGGCACGTCCTCGATGTGGAAGCCAAGCACCCGCGCAAGGCTGGCGATGGTAGGGTCGGGCGAGGCCACAGCGACGCGCACCTCGCGCCCGCCATGCAGCTTGCCGAGCGCGAGGAAATCGTGCGTGGAGTGGAAGGCAAAGCTGCCGCGTGGGATAATAAGCACCACGTTGGGAGTACGCTCAAGGGCAGCCTCTACCTTTTCGAGGATGCTCGAAATAGGCTCATCAGACTCTGCGGTGACGAACTCTGCGGTGTATATTGTAGCGTCGAAATCGCTCTCTAGTGGTCCCATGCTCTAGCTTTCGGCATCCTGATATCAACTTTGCAAGGTGTCGGGTGGCGGTAGGCGGTGTTTGGTGTCTATAGCGGGTAACCAACAATCTGCCCGCACCCTGTGGGGCAGATGCCTCCATTATATACACAACTGGAGGTGAGGTGTGTAATATCCACGACGTGGATCTATTGCGTATTGCGTGAAGTAGTTTGCTAAATCCGGCTGCGTTTCATTGAAGGACGCTGTTCAGCAGCCGCAACACGCCTTATTCCTCCTACCCGCGCTTGCCAAAGAAGCCGCCGAACAGCGACTTACGTGCTTCGACACGCTGTGGGTCTGGAGTGAGGGGCTGGCGAGCGAGGATGGCAGCGGGGTTGGTGGTGACCATGGCGAGAGCGGTTTCTTCGCCTATGAGGAGGGCGGCGGCTGCCACAGCCTCACGCAGCAGGGGCATGCGCCTCTTTGAGGTGGCGTTGTGTGAATCCGACGAGATGAACTGCACCAGGCCGTGGCGAACCAGCGTATCGGCGGCCTTCTTCAGGGTCGAGCCTTGGTCGCCAACGAGGGCGGCTGAGGTCACCTGGGCCAGGATGCCGCGCTCGGCAAGCTGGAACAGAACGTTGGGATCATCTTGTACGGCGGAGTAGCGTTCAGGGTGCGCCAGAATGGGTGCATACCCGGTCAATTGTAGGTCGAACAGGGCGCGTTCGGCGTAGTTGGGCCAGGATGAAGAAGGTAGTTCCACTAGCACGTACTGGCTCCCCGCCAGCGTCCATAGCCGACCCGACTTGAGCGCATCGAGCGTCTCGTAGTCGAGCCATATCTCCACGCCCAACTCCAGGCGCATACCCAGCCCCTCTGCATCCCAGGCGGCCCGCACCTCTTCCAGCCGCGCCTGCATCCCACCTAACCCGATCTCCCCTGCCTCCGAACTGTGCGAAGTAGAGATAAAAATCTTCGTGCCTTCCCCGGCGGCAATACGCCCCATAGCCACAGAAGCTTCCATGTCGGCGGGCCCGTCGTCGAGAGCAGGGATGATGTGGGAATGAATCTCTATCATGGATGGGTGATAATATTAGGCGGAAATGCAAAGACGCAAAGAACCCAAAGAACGCGCAAAGATTATGGTAAGGTTTTAGTTAGCATCCATAACTCATAATTCCAGCCTATCACCCGTAGTACGCATATGCGCTTTTGTCCAGGGTGGCGTTGTTGAGAACGACGCCCAGGATGTTGGCATTGACCTGATTGAGCATATCGCGGGCTTTGACGGCCAGATCACGGCGGGTCTTACCGGCGTTTATCACGAGGAGCACGCCGTCTACGCGAGAGGCCAGCACGGCAGCATCGGTCACAGCGATAATGGGTGGTGTGTCTATGAGCACGTAGTCGGCTTTGCCCCGAAGCATCGCCAGCACTTCGGTCATGTGCTGCGATCCCAGTATCTCGGCAGGGTTGG
>JBBSIK010000471.1:0-2257 GCA_038232115.1 Chloroflexia bacterium | reverse complement strand
GATAGGTGATGGATGTTGAGGCTATACTTTTCGTCCATCGTCCATCGTCCATCCCCTATCACCCATCACCCGTAACCCACCTTGCGCCGCGCTGCCGTCAGGTTGTATACTGTGTGCAGGAACCGCTTAACAACATCATAGATTGCTGGGGGAGCTTGGGAGGCCAGGCTGAGAACGCGGCCGGATCGTCGCGGACCCTGTTACCTGATTCTGGATAATACCAGCGTAGGGAAAGCAGATTTGAGTATCGTATCGCCACATCCCCCGTCCCGGATGTGGCTTTTTGTTTTGCCTGAGAAGGCATGCAGGGTGACTCACGATGGCCGAGCAAGACAGCAAAAAGGAGCAGAAGAAAGCAGTGCGTTGCGTGTGGGTACTCGCCGCCAGCCCCGTCTGGGCACCACCCCATCTTGAGCAGCTACCCGTGCCCGACGCCGTGATAGCCGCAGACGGTGGCAGCAGCCTGGCCGCTCAACTCGGCCTGCTTCCTAAGCTCATCGTGGGCGACCTCGACAGCAGCGACCCGGCTTTGATCGGTGACCTCGAACAGGCGGGCGTAGCGGTGGAACGCTATAGCCATAGCGCCAAGTGGGAGACGGACACCGAATTGGCGGTGCTCGCAGCTGTGAAGATGGAGCCAGAGACGATCATCTTGCTGGGGGCGGCAGGCGGCAGGCTCGACCACTCGCTGGCGAACGTGCTGCTGCTGACTCACCCGCGCCTCGCCCACACCGACGTGCGGCTCGTGGATGGGCGGCAGACGGTCTTCCTCGCCAAGCCTGGTAGACAGAACCTTGTGCCCGCCCGGACTGGCGATACAGTGTCGCTGCTGCCGGTGGGGAGCGAGGCATACGGCGTTCGCACTGAGGGCCTAGAGTACCCGCTTGCCGGTGAAACGCTGCTGCCGGGGCGCGGGCGAGGCGTGAGCAACGTGGCGGCACAGGACAACCCCAGCGTCTATTTGGAGAGCGGAACATTGCTCGTTGTAATCGTTCAAAATGGACGTTCAAGGGAGGACTAACATGGCGACTGTACAAACAAATCCAGGTGGCAGCCTGCAACATAGACCCGCAGGCGTACCACGTAGCGTAATGGTAGTGGCAGGGGTGGCTTTTCTCCTGCTCTTTATCGCGTGGATACCGCTGTACAAGTTCTTGACCGAAAATGTTTGGCCGGGCAAGGATCAGGCGGCTCCAAGCATCGTGGCAGCCCTTTTCTGGCTGGGCATCTTCGGCGTAGTTGTAGCTGTAGCTCGCGCCAGCAATACTGTCTTCACAAGCTGGCAAACGCGAGATGTTCTGTTTGTGGCGGTAGTCGGCGCGGCCTTCGGTGAGCTTTTCTTGCAGTGGGGCAACGTATACATAGCCACCAGTAGTTTTCTTAAGGTCTGGAACGACCTGATTGGGGGTTTCTGGTGGCTCCCCACGATCCTCGTGCCCTATGTCATTCGCCGCCCAGGAGCCGCCTTGCTCGCGCAAACCCTGGCCTCGGCTGTTGAACTGCTGGCGGGCAGCCCTTACGGCGTCATGGGCGTGTTGGTAGCGGGAATGGTAGAAGGCATGGGCGCTGAGGTGATTTTCATGCTCACGGGCTGGAAGCGTTACGATTGGCCGACCCTAATACTGGCGGGCGTCGCGGGGGCTATCACAGGCTTCGTCTTTCTACAGCCCTTATACTATGCGACCTATCCAACTGACCTGCTCATCATCACGGCCATCGCTTATATCGTGGGAGTCGTCCTGATAGCGGTAGTGGGTGGTAAGCTCCTGGGCGATGCGCTCCTCGCCACGGGCGTGCTCGACCGCTTCCAGATAGTCCGCGACCGCCGCGCACAAGCCCCTAGCGAGGACTTCTAGTGCCGGACACGTGCAGCACGCCGCCCGTAGTCATTGAGGGGTTGCGGCTGCGCTACCCACAGGACGGGCGGGTGGTGCTGCATGGTGTAGATATGACGCTCCGGCAGGGTGAAGTAAAGCTGCTGCTGGGGCCGAGTGGGGCGGGCAAGAGTTCGCTGGCGTTGACGCTAAACGGCCTCATCCCGCACCAGATGGATGGCGAGATACGCGGGCGCGTGCTCATCAACGGGGTGGCGACCACAGATGCCGCGCTGCCGGAGATTACATCCCAGGTGGGCATGCTGTTCCAGGATCCCGACTCGCAACTTGCCACGCTCACCGTTCAGGACGAGGTGGCTTTCGGCATGGAAAACCTCAAACTGCCGCCCGCCGAAATGCCCGCACGCATCAAACTTGCCCTG
>JBBSIK010000470.1:0-2363 GCA_038232115.1 Chloroflexia bacterium | reverse complement strand
TCGGCACGCCGGGCTTCATGTTGTTGAGAACCTTCACAATGCCGTTTGCCACCACATCGCCGCGTGTGATGCCACCGAAGATGTTGAACATGACAGACTTTACGTTCGGGTCGCTCAGGATTATGCGGAGAGCGGCCTCCACCTTGTCCTCGCGTGCGCCTCCACCGATGTCGAGGAAATTGGCGGGACTGCCACCGTACTCCTTAATCGTGTCCATCGTCGCCATAGCGAGGCCCGCGCCGTTCACCATGCAACCGATATCACCGTCAAGCTGGACGAACGAGATGCCCGCCGCACGCGCCTGCCTCTCCGACTCTTCCTCGGCTGCCGGGTCGCGCAGTTCTTCGGCCCAGGGCTGGCGGAACATGGCGTTGTCGTCCATGTCCATCTTGGCGTCAATCGCCAGCAGTTTGTTGCCGGTGGTGAGCACAAGAGGGTTGATCTCAACGAGCGAACCGTCATGTTCGATGAGCACCTTCACGAGCGCCTTTGCCATCTTGGTGAACTCCGGCAGGTACTCGCCCAATTTCATGCCGAAGGCAAGCTCGCGCGCCTGGTAGTCCTGCAAGCCCATACGGGGGTCCACATACACCTTGATGATAGCGTCGGGATTTTCTCTGGCGACCTGCTCTATCTCCACTCCACCCTCGGCGCTGCCCATCACCACGATAGAGTGAGTGCCCCGGTCTACAGCCGCGCCCAGGTAGAACTCCTTGGCGATGTCGGCGGCATCGGCCACGAGCACCCGCTTGACCTTCTCGCCCTTCGGATTCTGCTCGTTCTTGAGCACTTTGCCGAGAATATTCTGGGCGTTCTCGCGTGCGGCGTCCACGTCTTTGGAGAACTTGACGCCCCCTGCCTTGCCGCGACCGCCCATCATCACCTGGGCCTTTATCATCACAGGGCGTCCAATGCGCCGGGCGATGGCTACCGCTTCGTCAACGGTATCGGCCACCTGCCCCTCGTTGACGGGCACGCCATACTTGGCAAGTACTTCTTTAGCCTGGTACTCGTGGAGTTTCATTGGTGAATCCCCTTTTCCGAAAGAATTATGGACGATAAGAGAATGGAAGTGCAAAGACACAAAGAACGTGCAACGATTAGGATAGGGTTCTTGCATCTCAACTCAAAACTGCTGATTGCTAATTCCTGGCTCCTAGCCCCGGTATGCAATAGACCGCGCCTGTTTCGAGCGTCCCGATTATCGGTATAAGCGGGTGGATTATAACACATTTGCGTGCGAAGTGCGGCGACGGAAATGCCTGACATAATATCTGTTCAAGGTCTGTATCCGGGGAACGACCTGGGTGTTGTCATTCTAACGAAGGGTAGGGCTAAAGACTTGTTACGTTGCGAACGACAAAGCCAAATTGGTGGGCGAAACTGCGACTTTCAATAGGCCCTGAGGCCGGGCGCAGCTGCCTGCAAGAGATGCCGATAATAGCAGTAGTACTTTATAGTGCCCTGAGCCGTACATAGTTACCATCGTTATCTACGCCTTCTCGTGTTACAACAAATTAGACGAATACTATCACTGTGTGCCGAAGGGGATATTCTGCCGCACGAGTAAAGACGTTAGCGAGTGCCTACGTCAAGGAGCGCATGCCGGTATTATGAACGCAACGATGCCACCTGGTGATTGCCCACGGTGCGGGGCTAATACTCATGCACACGACGTGTCCTGTGGCGTTTGCGGGCTACAGTTCACCCAGGCTGCTGAAAAAGCGGCTACTACTCTCATGCCCATCGTGGGGACAAAGGTGCCTCATCTCAACAGAGCGCAGAGCGGATTGCCGGCGATACTTGCCGTCCTGGCTGTGCTTGGGCTATCAAGCGTAGCAGTGATTGCGGGCCCAGGCAAGAGCACTAGCAGTCTCGCACAGATACAGGTAAATGTACCCTCTCAACATACGCCGGTTATTCTAGTGTTCCCTACCATCAAGGCCACAACACCGCTGCCAGCCGCTACCCTCACCTCCGAAGCGGCCACGGCGAAGCCAACCGAGGCCTCTACCAAGCTTGCACGGACGCCCCCGGATACACTCGTGCCTGCGCCGTCCGATGCCGCAGATGTCGCAACTAAGCCCCAGCCAACTTCGCCTCAGCCGATAGTAGCGCAGGTACAGCCCGCGAAGTTACTGCCGGGCGTTGGAAGCACGGCAGCAGATATCTGGGGGTGGTCCGTGAGGCTGGATGGTGTTGACAAGAGACCTCAGCTTTGGAGCAATGACCCGTATACGACGTACAAGCCGAAGGGCACTTTCTGGCTGGTCTACCTCGTCAATCGCAACGATGGCGAGAAGGCCCTCTCGTTGAGCCAGAGCGTTGATTTCACACTCAAGGACATAAAGGGCACCCTCTAC
>JBBSIK010000469.1:0-2381 GCA_038232115.1 Chloroflexia bacterium | reverse complement strand
AGACAGCCTACATCCTCAACCACGCCAGCCCGCGCTCACTCGTCATATTGGACGAAATCGGGCGCGGCACCTCCACGTATGACGGGCTGGCGATAGCGCGGGCCGTGGTGGAATACATACACAATTCTCCGAGGCTGGGAGCCAAGACCCTGTTTGCCACCCACTACCACGAACTGACCGAGCTGGAAAAGACGCTGCCGAGGGTGCGTAACTACAACGTGGCGGTGGCCGATGAAAGCGACACGGTAGTATTCCTGCACAAGATCGTGCCCGGTGGGGCCGACCGCTCCTACGGCATCCATGTGGCGCGGCTGGCGGGCCTCCCTCGCGCCATCCTGCGTAGAGCCGAAGATGTGCTGCAAGACCTCGAAGCGGGCGGCAGCAAAGAGACCCGCCGCAAGACGATGCAGCAAACATCCGACGCGCCGCAGCTACAGATGGCCTTCAACACCACCCCCCCGCCCGACCCCCTCCGAGAACAACTACAAAACCTCCACCCCGACGAAATGTCGCCCATAGAGGCGCTGGGGATGCTGTATGAACTGCACAAGCGGGCAAAGGAGGGACGGGAGAGCTAACATAAGAACGGTATAATGTGTAGAGGCCATAAAGAGGAGGCAGAGCAGTTATGAAACTAAAAGTGGTAGTGCATGAAGCGGAAGAGGGTGGATATTGGGCCGAAGTACCCAGCATACCGGGTTGCGCGACCGAGGGCGACACGTTCGAGGAGTTGTTGCAAAATCTGTACGAGGCTATCGAGGGCTGCCTTTCTGTTGACATAGAGACACCGGAGAACACGGGTAAAGACCGCATCCTCGAAATTGCTGTATGAAAACCGTTACAGGTAAAGAGTTGGCGAATATCATCGAACGGCACGGTTGGACGCTACTACGGGTCCAGGGTAGTCACCATATCTATGGGAAGACAGAAATCATAGTGCGCCTTTCCGTACCTGTACATGGCAGAAAGCCGCTGAAAGTGGGCCTGCTGAAGCATCTACTCAGCTTAGCTGGGTTATCAGAGACCGATCTATAACAGAAGATGCCATGTACTTTCGCTATGAGGGGCTTGCGAAAGACCAGGCGTGCCCTTACAATGTGTACGATACACTAATACCAAAAGGCGCACATACACACATGCCTGATACACAACCAGCAAATGATGTCACAGCTTTCAGCCGGCTTGAGGCGGTGCAGACCATTCTGCGCGTGTTGAGCCGCACTACCGGCCTGCGTATCGCCCTGGTGGCCCGCGTTACCAGCGACTCGTGGACGGCCTGCGCGGTGCTCGATGAAGCCGAGTTTGGGCTGAAGCCGGGCGACGAACTGCCCCTGCATACCACCTACTGAAGTACGGTGGGCGGTGCGGTCGCACCCTTACTCATCAATAAGGCCAGCGCGGACCCCCGGTTCAGCGAGCACCCCGGCCTGCACCTGTACGGCATCGAGAGCTATATCGCCGTGCCCCTCAGCAGGCGCGACGGCAGCTTCTTCGGGACCCTGTGCGCCCTCGACCCCCTCCCCGCCAACCTCACCGAGAACGACTTCGACGTGTTCCACCTGCTCGCCCAGCTTATCGCCTTTGAGCTAGAGGCCGACGAAACGCAGCGCCGCCGAGAGGCCGAGCACCGCGCTCTGGAGGACTTCATCTCGATAGCCACACATGACCTGCGCCAACCGCTCACAGTCATGTATGGCCAGACACAACTGCTGGCCCGCCGTGCCCACAACGGCGCACCCACCACCGAGATGACAGCGCAAATCGACTCCCTGCTGGCCCAGACCCGCCGGGCTGTGCTCCTCAGCGATATGCTGCTCGATGCCGCCCGCATCCAGACAGACCATTTCACCCTCGACAAGTCGGACTTCGACCTGGTGGCCCTTGTTCGCCAGACGCTCGACGACGTGAAGATAGCGGCTCCTGGGCACAGCTTCGTGCTGGATGCGCCCCCCGCGCTCCCCATGCACGGCGATGAGCGCAGGCTGGGACAGGTCTTGCGACATCTGCTGGATAACGCCGCCAAATACTCCCCCGACAAACGCGGCCCTATCACGGTGGCGGCGTCCCGATCCCAGGAGGAGGACGGCACGGCCCTCGCCATGATAAGCATAGCCGACCAGGGTATCGGCGTTTCCGACGCTGACTTAGCGCGGCTGTTCGAGCGGCACTACAGGGCAGAGAGCGCGACGGAACGCGGCATCAGCGGTTCGGGCCTCGGCCTATATATAGCCCGGCAGATAGTAGAGGCTCATGGCGGCTCGATATGGGCCGAACACGGCTCCGGCGGGGGCCTCGTGGTGCATATCGCCCTGCCGTGTGAATAACCCAGAGCGCGTTTGCAAAATGCTGCTCACACAGCAACCAGGCTACCCTTTGTCATT
>JBBSIK010000468.1:0-2460 GCA_038232115.1 Chloroflexia bacterium | reverse complement strand
TCTCGTTGCTTCTCTCGCTCCATTGAAGCTCTACGCAGAGCCATTCGGCTGTTCGTCTGGTACTACAATCGAAGGAGACGTGCCTACCTTGCAAATCCTCGCCTCAAAGGTAATCTGTGTCTTTATTGTTAATCACTCCCCCCTAAAAAGCATATTTGACTATGAGGCGTTTGCATGCTAAAATGGCGAGGAAGTTGGGATGCTCTCTGGCGAGGGCTATGAATTTCAGCTAGTTGTCTTGTTTACAGAAGAAGGAGGAAAGAGATCATGACGAGTTACCGGTCAGACGGTACGCCTCCGGGGCAAGGCGAGGAAGTCCAGGGTCCAGCGCCGGGTGACCAGCCGGCCACACCTATGAGTGGCTATGCGCCTCCACCAGCGCAGCCTCAGCAGGTGGGATCGGGCCCGCAGCCTACCCAATTTGGCCCTGCGCCGAGCTACGTGCCAGCGCCGAGCGGTCCACAGGTGGGGGCGGTTGGTGTCGCGCCCCCGCGCCGGAGATCACCATGGCTCATTATTGGGGGCATCGTGCTCGGCCTGGTGCTACTGTGCGGGATTGGGGCTGCGCTGCTATTCAGCACGGTAATAAACGCTACCCAACCAATGGCAAACGGTGGCGAAGCCTTTATGACGGCGATCCGCGACGGCGATTACAACAAGGCGTACAGCCTATGCACCCCTGCTCTCCAACAGGAGCTAAAGAGCGCTGACGACCTTAAGGCTGCAATGGGCGCAAAGCAACCGACAAGCTGGAGCTTTACCTCGCGTGCCATCAACAACGGCCAGGGCACGCTCTCAGGCACAACCCAGTACAAGGATGCGACCACAGTGGTACGGTTGACATGGTGCTCAACCAGGTCGGCAACGATTGGAAGGTGTCGGGCGTCAGCCTGAAGTGACGTAAAGGCAGATGGAACGCAGAAAGGAGCCTACTTTACCCGTAGGCTCCTTTCTTTTGTAAAGCAGATATGCGCCCGGAGTAGTCGTTAGTGCGGGATTAGGGCACATACTAGGGAAAGAGGGGGTGCAGGGGTTCTCCCCTGCCGGGGGTGGGGTGTCCCCCGAAAAATCCTCTGTTCCCTAATAACTTGGTTGAAGATGCATTAGGGCTTCAGGATTGACGAGTTGCAGTTGTGGTACACACTGCTAGACGGGATCCTGGATAGCTGCCATTGGCTGACAGCAAAGGATGGTAGGAAATGTGTCGTTGAGACGCAAGCATGTCCTGTTGGCGGGTGCGCTACAAAGCTCGCGTGGCCGGTTAATCCATATTATGGATAGAATCGTAAGTCTAAACAGGAGCATAGGGTATCAGCGTGATATGTAATGATTGGATACCGGAAATGCTACAGTGATGCACTTACTTTTTGTGAGGAGAATACAGCATGGATACTAACAATGAAAATGGCATAGACCGCCGAGAGATTTTGAGGGGTGGCGCCAAGCTCGGCGCGGCAGCCGGCCTGGCAGCCCTGGTGCTCGGCGTCAACAAGGGTGGCGGCACCGTATTTGCGCAGGCCGCGAGCCCCTTCAAGAACGACGTTGACGTACTCAACTACGCACTGACGCTCGAATTCTTCGAGGCGGCCCTGTACAAGACCCTTCTTGGCCTGGGTAAGCTTCAAGGCAAGGATTTGCAGTACGTGACCTTGTTCGGCCAGCACGAGCAGGCACACGTAGATGCAGTCAAGGCCACCATCCAGAAGCTAGGTGGCACACCTGTGGGGCCAGGTAACTACAACTTTGCCGCCGCAGGTCCCACCGACACTCGTGAGCAGGTGCTGGGTATAATCGCCACCGTCGAGGCTGTGGGCGTCACCGCCTATCAGGGAGCCGCAGGCTTCATACAAAGCCCCGAGATCCTGGCCGCAGCCGCTTCGATCATGCAGGTTGAGGCCCGCCACACATCCGTTATTCGCGGTCTGCTCGGCCAGTTCCCGGTGCCCGATGCCTTTACGATGGCGCGCACGCCGGACGAAGTGCTGAAGATCGTGGCCCCGTTCTTCAAGAGCTAAAGCCACGGCGATTTATACCTTGTAGACAATCTCTGGAGAGCTCACGAAAAGACGAGTGGGCCTCTGCACAAACTAAAGAGGAGTACTGTAAATGAGTGACAATAATGTGAACCCTGAAGGGAAATCAGGCATAACGCGCCGCCGGTTCCTTATCGGCACAGGTGGCGTGGCCGGTGGTCTCGCACTTGCCGGGGGCAGCCTCTCGGGCCTCACCGTCGGACAGCAAGCAGGCGTGCGTCTGGCTTCTGCCCAGACCCTCAAGACCGACCTTGATATACTACAGTTTGCCCTGACGCTAGAGCACTTCGAAAATGCAGCTTACCGAGCCGCCAACGCTTCGGGCCTGCTCAAGGGCACCGCAGCCGATCTGTTCAAGCAGTTCGGCGCGCACGAGGCCGCACACGTTGCGGCCATCACCGACACGATAAAGAAGCTCGGCGGCAAC
>JBBSIK010000467.1:0-2471 GCA_038232115.1 Chloroflexia bacterium | reverse complement strand
GAGCACTGCGGTGGCATCCTCTTTCCAGTCGCCCTCCACCATGCGTTTTGTGCCGTGCTGCTTGGCGCTTGAGCGGACGTAGCCCGCAGGAATGCCTGTGTACACCGACAGGGCAACGGCCAGTGGTATTCCCGCCTCCGCTATGCCGATCACGATGTCTGGCCTGACGTTCGCCTGCTCCATCGTCTTTGCCATAAGCGCCGACACCCGGCGAAGCAGGGAAGGGTGGGAGGCCAGAATCCGCAGGTTGTTGTAGTAGGGCGACACCAGTCCCGACTTGAGAGTGACAGGCTCGAAGCGTATCGCGCCGATGCTGTACATCTCTTTAATGACCTGTTCGAGAAGCGGGTTCGCGGCTGGTGTGGGGGGTTTGCGCTGGGTGCGCGCCTCGTTCATGATGTCGCGCCATTTGCGAGCGGCCTCTCCGGGGTCGGGCGCTTCCATAATGCCTCTAGACACGTTGATGAGCAGCCCCGCGCCGTCCGCGTCCAGCCCCGCCTGCACAGCAGCATCTACATCGCCACCCTGCGCACCTACGCCTGGACAGAGGATGGGCATATTGGGCGCGGCCTGCCGGATACGGGCGAGCACATGAGGGTCGGTGGCGGGGCCCACCAGCCCGATGTTGCCGCTATCGTTCCAGCCCGATGCTATACGCCGCGTTATCTCCACGTAGAGTGGCCCGCCGCCCGCTACCTCAATATCCTGCAACTCGTCAGCACCGGGGTTTGAGGTGCGCACTACCATAAAGCAACCGTGGCCGGGCCGGGAGAACAGAGGCGAGAGTGCCTCTTTGCCCGGCGCTGGCATGGCGGTGACGGCATCCACGCCCAGCATATCGAAAGCTTCGTGAGCGCAACGCTCCAGCACGTGCCCGATGTCGGCATACTTGGCATCGAGGATGATGGGGATGTGGGGATAGCGTTCCTCTATGTAAGCGCAGGTGCGGCGCAGGGCCACGATACCACCCTCACCTTCTGCTGAGTAGCACTTGTACTGTAGCTTGAAAGCGGCAGTATAAGGCGCGGCCCCGTCTATGATACGGCGGTTGTAGGCGAAAATGTCGCCGGCTACGTTGCCGGTGCGGCACTCTGCCGGCAGCTTGTCGTACACCGGGTCGAGGCCCACGCAGAGGAGGCTGTTTTGCGCGGCGATGGTTTGGGCTACACGGTCGGCCCACGTAGGGGTAGTTTCGCCTGGTGCATTTAGGTTCATCCTTTCTCCCGATCTAACTTCTGGATAGGTAAATCTTCCTCTGTTGCGGCACATGCCCACGCTTCATTTATGGCAACTGCAAGCTACCATTCCCAAAACGCCTTGCGCTTTTCAGAGTCGGAAAAGGCCATCCACTCTGCCCCGGCCTCAGCCAAAACAGCGCAAGAAGCTGTGTCACGTGCTTGATCTGGAAAGGTTTCATCCTCGTCGGCACGTTGTTCGCTCGTTGTGAATGTCAGCCTGGGCCTGAGCACTTCGTTCAGAGCTATTACCGAGGCATTAAAAGCATACGCGGCCCCGATAGTCGTGTCTTCATACTGAGCCGCCGCATCTATTAAGTTGCCCGCAACGTACCAGTAATCACCTGCTGCTTTAGAAGCCACATCATGTTCTATCGTGCCCTGCAGTACACCTTCGGCCAGCGCCAGCAAACGTTCTGGAGTATGGGCATCTACTATCAATTCAGCGTCTGGATCGTCCTCCGGGTCATCATGGGTAGCAGCTTCTTGCCAAACAGGCAGCACGCGTCGAGCCGTTATGATCGCCAACCAGCCTCGTGCTCTCTTCACAAGAGGGTGCGTGTTTGGGCCGAAAAGTTCATATAATGCACGGCGCTGAGACGGTGCGAACCTATGCGTGGGGTGACGCTGTATCACGTCCAGCGCCGCTATCCTGCCTTTGTCTAGTTCAGGCGGCATCCACATCTAGCCTCAACTCCCCCTAAAGTATAGCAATTTCGTTCATCGTGTGTTTGCGGTCAACTCCGTTCTTGCCGCCTCCGCGATTTCCACCGCCAGCCTGTAGTTCCACATCGGCCCGGTGGCACCTTGCACGGCATTCGCGCCTGCTTGCAAGTACGCCTCGTAGTCGGCGGGAGTGGCTAGGCCGCCTACGCCTATGATGGCGAAATTATAGCTCATACTGACGCGGATTCGCGAAAGGCGGCGCACCACGTCTAGCCCTGTGGATTTGAGGGCCACGCCACACACACCTGCTAGCTGCCTGCCCTCACCGAGGAGCGCCGCTTGCCCATCTTCACCTACGACAGGCACGGGCACCGCGTTGACCGCGCTGTAGACCTGTACGTATGGGACTGTGGCCTCAATCACGCGTCTGAGTGTGGCTTCTCCCCTCTCATCGGGCGAGTAGTTGCCGAGCTTGGCGAACAGGGGCAGGTGGCCTATAGCACCCTTGACGGCTTTGCACACCAGGGCCGAGGCTTCGGGGTCGTGGCACATCAGGCCGTGGCCGCCCAG
>JBBSIK010000466.1:0-2498 GCA_038232115.1 Chloroflexia bacterium | reverse complement strand
TACAGAGTACAAGCAAAGGCGACATTCACAGTCAGATCCGGTTCATGTTGATGGCCTTTGAACTGGCTGTCTAACCTCTGGCCTCCTTCTCTGTTTCACCACGCCCTCATCTAGGATGGCTTTAGTTGTTGCAACACTACCCTGTTGGTCGTTCCACTCGGAAGTTACGTTCAGGAGCGTCCAGCCGGAGGAATCGTGCTGGAAGTGGTAGGCGTTGCCCATGCCGTTGGCGACGCCCCGATAGAGGCTGCCGCGCACCTGGACAGTACCTTTATCAACTGTATCTACAGTGATCTGCCCTAGCGTCAGGAAGACCCCGTTATTCTTCACCTTACCGCCGTCTTCCAGGGCACCTACGGCATCCGCGAACTCGACAAGTTGAAAGCTATGGTTCTTGTCACCTGACTGCAAGGTATCATCGAGCGTGTTCGGCACGGGCATACCTTCATTCGGGGCATCCAGGCGCTCGCCCTGCCCCACATAGGGGCTGATATATATGTTCTTCGCCTTCTCGCCCTTCAGCAGACCGGCGACAACCATACTATAGATAGATACCTGATCGGCAGAGGACACGTTGGCGAGCGGCACCGGCGTGGGCGACACCGCATCCGGCACGACCGTCAGCACACCGTTGAGATCAGACGCCTCTTTGTCGGGGGTAGTCGTCGTGTCCGCTATTCCGGAAGATATGGTCGCAGAAGGCAGAGGCTCCGGTGAAGACGCAGTTGCTATAGGGATTGAACCACCCGCAGATGGAGTGCTCGTACCTGCGGCTGCAACGGTGTTCGTCGGTGTGGCTGCCGGGGAGACATTCCCACCCATGTCGCATGCGGCGACTAGTAGCGCCACGCACACCAACTGCGCCAAAACAGCCGTGATTGTGGCCCATCGCCTCCCTTCTACCCAGGCCAACGCCCTTCTCATCATCCGCTCCCATACGCAAAGTAAATAGACAGTGACTCGTTGCACTATCTATTCTACATTAACTGGGAGCCTGGTGAAACGCAGTAAGGGACAGGGACTAGGGACTGGGGGTCAGGGGCTGGGAGTCAGGGGCTGGTGAAGGATTCTTCACAAACTTTCTTTGCGCTCTTTGCGTCTTTGCGTTTCCCTCTCTTACTAGCCCTGACCCCCAGCCCCTACTCTACACGTCTGCGTTGGCAGGCAAGGTCATTTCGAGGAGGCCTTCCAGGGCGTGGAATTCGTACATGCGCATGAGGGCGCGGCTGTCGCGGTCCATGTGCTGGTAGAGCGCCTCGGTTAGGCCTTTGCGTATCTCGGAGGGAAAGAGCTTGGTGAAGCGGTTGTTCTCGATAGCGATAAACAGCTTGTAGAGGTCGAGCAGAGCAATCGTGTCAATCGGCAGGTCTACATCGGTCATGCGGATCTTGCCGACGTGCATGCGGGTCTTGAGCTTGTTCTCGCGGGCGAAGCGATTCAGTTCGTACTCGAACTCCATCGCCTTGCGCGAGTAGCCGTACATAACCAGCTTGATATAAATAGCCTCCACCGTGTAGCGGAACAGTTCCATCACGCGGTACTTGTCGGGCGGGACCGGCTGCACCAGTCCAAGCTCAGTCAGGCCATGCAGCAACTTGGCCGTCTCAAATTGTGTGCGATGACGCTTGCGGGACAGGGTAGCCACGTCGCTCACGCCATCGACCATGGTCAGCACCTCACGGGCTTCATCGGACAGGGGGCCGGTGGCAGCTCTGGGCAGACGGCGGAAAGCCATAAGCACCGATGGCACCACAGGCGAAATCTTGATCCACTCGTCCACGCGGCGGGTACCTTCGATAATGAGCTTCTCGGCGCTTACCGATACGGGCGTGCCATCGGCTTTCACCAGCAGGTCTCCCTGGAAGGTGAAGCGGCAGTTTCGCCAGAGGAACAGCGTATAGATGGTGCTTTCCAGCATCTGCTCTTCGCACCAGGCGAGGTCTTCCATCGTGACCAGGCGCTGCTGCAATAGGAGCTGCGCTGGATCGGGGCCTTTCTGCTGAGACGAAGCAAGATTGCCTGTGAAGCCAGTGGGCGGCACGAATACTTCTATGTCGTCGAAGTTCTCCAGGTGAGGCTCGGTGGCCCCAACGTCGCGTGGGTAGCCGTTCGGCCCGCTATGATTGCCTCCGAACTGCTCAAGGTCGCTGCCTTTATGGTGCCCACCGTTGTTGCTAACACGGACCCCCAGAGCAGCGGGCGAGGGCGATTCGGGCTCCGGCATCTGCTCGTCTTCGGTGACGCCGAGCACGCGCCTCCAATCATAGCCGAATATGCGCTCAAGCTGCACCGCGTTGAGCTTGCCTGCCTGGATGAGAAGATCAACGATACTGGGCAGGCGAGTAGCAGCCGCTATATAAGTGATGCGGCCCTGCTCGAAGCACACAGTTCGGGTGTTCCAACCCTGTATCAGGGTGAGCGTTCCCGTCTTCTGAGTGAAAGAGAGGGTCTGCAACAGATCGGTCAGAGTGAAAAGACCGATGCGTCCCTGTAAGTCG
>JBBSIK010000465.1:0-2522 GCA_038232115.1 Chloroflexia bacterium | reverse complement strand
CTTCCACGTGGCGCTGCCGCAAGGGGTGCGCGCCACCCTGCTTTCGCCTCTGATACCTGAAATCGCCAATGAACTGGGCGTTACCTCCTGTCGCATGTCGCATGGTGAGGAGGGTGTGTATCTGGAGATACCCCGACCCGACCCTGTGCCTGTGCGCCTCCTGCCTATCGTGCAGCGCGTGGCCGACGTGGTGCCCCCGATTACAGCCACGCTCGGACTCGATTCCGAAGGCACGCCCCTGCTATTACGGCTCAACTCACCGGACGTGGATCCTCTGCTGGTTGTGGGCAATCGCGGGGCGGGCAAGAGCAGCTTGCTTGGAGGGATGGCTCTATCGCTGGCGCTGCATAATTCGCCTGATAAGCTACGTCTCCTGCTGATCGACTGTACTGGCGAGAGCAGAGCCTTCCGAGGGTTGGAGGGCCTGCCTCATCTGGCCTGCCCGGTGGCGAACGGGCATGTGGATGCGATGCTCTCGCTGCGCTGGGCCTTGCGCACTCTGTCCAGAGATGCTAGCGTCTACGATCCGCTGATGCTGGATGGGGATGACGAGGAAGAGCTTACCTTTGGGAATGAGGATGAGAACTTCGTGCAGAGTCCGGTTGCGCGCCGGGATGAGCCTTCGCTGCTGGTCATGATAGACGGGGCCGATTTGCTTTGCCAGAACGGGAACAGGCGGGCAGAAGGGGAGGCAGTGGCCGCGCTCAACAAGCTGCTGTCAGGTGGCAGCCGCAACAACATACACATGACGCTGTCGGTGGAACGCTTTGCCTCCATAGACGGTCTGGAGGTGGACTGGGGTTCGCGGATCGTCGGGCAGATGGCATCGCCCGAGGCGGCGCGGCAGGCTACCGGCATGAAGGGCACGGGCGCGCAGGGTCTTATGGGCGCGGGCGACTTTCTGATCTCCCTCAACACCGACCTGATACGCTTTCAGTCACCCTCCGTCTCCAGCGGGGAGATAGCGAGGGCTGTCGCTCTTATTGCGTCGTGCGCGCAGGCTCAGGCAGAGGCGCAACAGACGCACATCGAGGAATACGCCGAATATGCGCCACAGGCTTCAGGTGCGGCCATGCCCCCACGCAAGCAGGAGCAGCAACGCCAGGAACGCTATGAAGAGCCGATACAGCTACGGCGCAGTTGGGTGGGCGATTAGGGGTGGCTAGTTGCTAGGACGTGTTTTTCAGCAGATAGCGAGCACGAACCAGGCCCGAAGTGTACCTCGCACTACTTCGACAACTCAAGAGGAGATGAACGATGATCAAGCAATTTGCAGGCGCGTCAATCTGGAGCGAAGACCTGAACAACCTGCTGCCGTTCTACCGGGACGTGCTGGGCATCAAGGTGGCAATGGAGTCGCCGGGCTTCGTCCTGCTGGGTGCGGATCAGCCCGATGTCCCGGCGTTGGGGTTGGGCACGCACAGCGAGGTGCGTGGCCGCAATACCGATCCGGCGCGGCACATGGTCGGCTTCGCGAGCGACGACCTCACGACGGACTGGCAGCGGTTGAAGGGGGCAGGGGTTGAGTTTGTCGAGGATCCCACGGAGTACGGCGACCTATTGATTGCGACCTTGAAGGATCCTGAGGGCAACTTGGTCCAGCTTTTTCAGTACCGAGGCAACTGACGGCAAGGCCTTCCGAGTTCACACCTTGCCGTGCTCCCAGGTACTACTCATATTAGGCTCGTACACCGCGCCGATTGGTTGGTTTCGATGATCGAGGTGTTCCTTGATGCGCCCATGCCGGAGGGCAGGTGATCTGCGATGCTAACCAGCCTTACGTGATACTTTAAACCTACATGATCGAGGGAGGCAAAGTGGGATGTGCAGAAACATTAAGACGCTATACAACTTTGAACCGCCAGTCGCTGAGGAAGAGATTCTCGCTGCATCACTTCAGTTTGTAAGGAAGATCAGCGGCTTCAACACACCATCCAGGGCCAACGAGGCCGCTTTCCATTCAGCAGTCGCCGACATCGCCAGGGTCTCAGGCCAACTTCTCAGTTCGCTCGAATCTACCGCAGCCCCGAAGAACCGGCAGGAAGAGGCAGATAAAGCAAAGGCGCGCTCCGTCCAGAGGTTCGGCGGGTGAATGTGCCGACATATGTAGATGACTCCTCTGAACAGCAAGCGCCGCGCTGGGACCGGCGACACTTTATAGGCAATCAGACAATCAAAGGAGAATTGACATGGAAAAAGTAACCTCGAAAGACGGCACGGCCATCGCGTTTGACCAGACGGGCCAGGGACCGGCGATCATCATGGTGGATGGTGCGCTCTGTAGTCGAGCGTTTGGGCCGATGGGGGCGCTGGCTCCGTTCCTGGCTCCGCACTTCACAGTGTTCACCTACGACCGGCGGGGTCGCGGCGACAGTGGCGACACTGCACCGTATGCGGTCGAGCGTGAGGTCGAAGATATAGAAGCCCTCATTAAAGAGGCAGGCGGATCGGCGTTTGTGTACGGTATTTCCTCCGGCGCGGCCCTGGCCCTCGAAGCGACGGCGCATGGACTCGCCATCACG
>JBBSIK010000464.1:0-2529 GCA_038232115.1 Chloroflexia bacterium | reverse complement strand
TCGGCTTCACCGGCACAGGCGAGGGTATGGCCGCCTACTGCACCGTGATGCTATCCCGGATTGAAAGTTAGAAAGCTCAAAGCTGAAAGTGCCCTGGTGCTCTCTAACTCCTTACTTTCTAACCTTCAACTTTCTAACTTTCAACTCGCCATGAGAGCAGTAATCCAGCGTGTACAATATGCGAATGTTGCGGTAGACGGCGAAACGGTCGGGCAGATCAGGGCCGGGCTGCTTGTGCTGCTGGGAGCCGGGCATGGGGATACGGAGGAGCATGTGCATGTGTTGGCCCGCAAAATGGCCGATATGATTATCTTCTCCGATGAGGATGGAAAGTTCAATCTCTCCCTGGCCGACGTGGGCGGCTCGGTCCTCCTTGTATCTCAGTTCACCCTCTACGCGGATACCCGCAAAGGCCGGCGCCCATCTTTTATAGACGCCGCAGCTCCCGATGTGGCGCGCTCTCTGATAGACAGATGCGCTCAGTTGCTTCGAGAGGCCGGTATACACGTCGAAACCGGTAGGTTTGGCGCTCACATGGAAGTGTCACTCCTCAACGACGGACCTGTGACGATAATTCTCGACAGTAAAGAGTTCATCAAATAAGAAAGATGTACTATGGATTGTCCGTGTCTGCCCACGTGCAGATAAAGTATAATATGCGTGCTGCCCAATCGGGGCCAACAAAGGGCAACAACAGCAGGCAGTTTACAGAAAGTCGCAATCCGCAACACGCCCGTCGTTCTACCCATGTTCTTCGCC
Source organism: Chloroflexia bacterium (assembly GCA_038232115.1). GTDB lineage: Bacteria > Chloroflexota > Chloroflexia > QHBQ01 > JADMIH01 > JADMIH01. The sequence continues at coordinate 1,770 of JBBSIK010000464.1, read as the reverse complement.
AAAGGACGTCTCCATGATCTCCCAGCCAATGATGGATCCTATAGTCTCGCGCTTGCGACCACGCAGTGTGCAAGAGATTATTGACAACGCTTTCAGGCTCTACCGCAAATACTTTCTCACTTTCCTGGCTATCACCGCCATTATCTTCATCCCCGTCAATCTGGGCACGCAGTTTCTCAACGTCGCGTTGCAGGGCAATAACGTCGAGATGCAAAGAAACCTTCGAGCCGGCAGCAGCAGCAACTTCTCGACGCCAGGCTCTGAACTCAACCAGTATGTCGTTGTGATATTTGTGCTGGCGGGACTACTCATCGCGGCGGGCGTGCTCGGGGGCTTGTTGCAATACCTGAGCCAGGGGGCGCTCACCTCCGCGATAGCAGATAGCTATATGGAGAGGCCGGTGTCATTCGGTGGAGCGTACAAGCAGATGTTCAAGCACGTCGGTCCGCTCATAGGGGCTATCGTCTTACAGGTGCTTATCAGCATTGGCATATGGGTGCCGACCATCTTGATCTTCACATTTTCCATCGTGGGACTGGCCTCTGGCAGCGACAGAGGTGGTGGCGCGGCAGCAGCTTTGGGGCTGTGCGTCCTCGGCCTCCCCCTGTTCCTGATTACCCTGCTGGTGTACGCCTTCATACTTGTGCGCATTAGGGTGGTTGTGCCCGTTATCATGGTGGAAGGGCTTGGACCTGTGCAGGCGATCCGGCGTAGCTGGCGGCTGGTGCAGAATTACTGGTGGCGCACGCTTGCCCTGGTACTGGTGCTTGGTATTATCAACCTGGTCATATCCGCCGGGCCTGCCTACCTGATTCTAGGGATTGTCACCATATTTACGCGCAGTCTGGATCCAGTCACGAGCGCCATAATCACGGGCACAGGCACGGTCATCATGTCGGCGCTGTTCCTGCCCCTGGAACTGGTGTCCACCACTCTCTACTATTTCGATTTGCGAGTGCGTAAAGAGGGCTTCGACATCGAGCAGGCGCTTGACCGCCGCTACGCCCCCGACCAGCCTGGCTACTACCCCGGCCAATATGCGCCACAGGCTGCACCACCCCCCACGCTGGGTTATGGCACACAGGCGCAGCCTTACGCGCAACAGGCATATACGCAGCCAGGTTACTCACAGCCATACCAGCAACCTCAGGGGATCAGCTACACGAGCGGCACGCCCACGATAAATACGCCCTCCCAACCTGCATCGAGTGGGTCCGTCACCGCTCCTCTGGCCGCTTTGGATGCGGACACTCAAGTCAGTGTCGAGCATCCGCCCGCACAGGATAGAGACTTCAGCACACCCTCGATTGCCGAACAAGCAGCGCGTCTCTCTGTGGAGCATAACCGCGAAGAATCCAGCGAGACCTCTCGCCAGAGGGACATACCCGCATCTGAGCCTGAGGACACGTCACCCACGGCCCAGCCGGGACAAAGTTAGGCAGCCCGTAGCATGGCAACAGACCCGCGTAGCCGTAAGCTTGATCTCCGCGATTGTAGCAATACCGCCGTGGAGCAGACTCCGCAGTGAGACGCCCCCTGCTGAAGCGCGTACCGTCTGCATGGCGGCTGGGCGGGCTTGTTACCCTGGTGCTGCTGGCGCTGTTACTCGGTTGGTTGCTGTTTTTGCGGCCCGGTGGCGGACGGGGAGTCGGGCCTGTAGCCTCTTCTACGCCGCCTTCGCGCCCGGCTCTTGGTAAAACCATAGCTTACGATGATTACAAAGCCGCCGTACAGGGTGCTCTCGGTGAGGTGCGATCGGCGAAAGATGAG
>JBBSIK010000463.1:0-2582 GCA_038232115.1 Chloroflexia bacterium | reverse complement strand
TTCAGAGTAGTGGTTCAGGGTCATGCCGATGCGGGGGTTTAGGATTGATCTAGCGATCTGCTGATTTGTCCTACCCCTATTCTCAAGACTTACACGTGTAAGTGTTCAGGCTTTGGATTGGCTGAAAGGGCTGTGCTATAATCGCAGACACAACTTTTTACTTGGGTGAGACTTTGCAGCCTTCTGAATCTACAAAATCCGAAATCCAGAACTTAAAATCCAAGATCGTCATCACGGGCGGCGGCACCGGAGGCCACGTAAGCCCTGCGGTGGCCATCATCGCGCGGCTGCGGGAGAGAAGCGCTACGGAAGGCTGGACGTTGGAACTGCTGTACGTGGGCAGCGTGACCGGTGTGGAGAGGCGCACGGTTACGGGTATGGGAGTGCCATACGTGGCGATACAGACGGGCAAGCTACGCCGCTATCTCTCCCCGCAAACACCGGTAGACCTGCTGGGCAGACTACCGGCAGGCTTCTTCCAGGCCATGTCTGCCTTGCGGCGCTTCAAGCCCGACGTGATATTCAGCACCGGCGGCTACGTATGCGTGCCCACGGTCATCGCCGGTCGCATACTGGGCATACCATCGCTCACGCACGAACAGACCGCGCTGGTGGGCCTCGCCAACCGCATCGCCGGGCGTTTTGCATCTAAAGTAGCCATCAGCTTCCCCGCGTCCGCCGCCTACTTCCCGCCTGGCAAGACCATCCTCACCGGCAACCCCGTGCGTCCCACTATATATGAGGGCGATGCGGCGAGGGGCGCGGCCTTGTTCGGCTTCGACCCCGACGTGCCCACCCTCTACATCACGGGCGGCGCGCAAGGCTCCCACGCGATCAACATGGCCGTGCTTGAGGCCCTCCCGCGCCTGCTGGACTGCTGCCAGGTAGTGCATCAATGCGGCGAAGGCCCCGACGGTTCAGGAGACGACCTGCGTGCCCTCCAACAGGCCCATGAAGAGCTATCCTCTCAGCAAAAAGGCCGCTATCATGTGCAGGCCTTTGTGGGTGATGAGATAGGCGATGTATATGCTCTGGCATCGCTCGTAGTGGGACGCTCCGGCGCGGGCACTGTGAACGAACTCGCCAGCCTGGGCAAGCCGTCCGTGCTGGTGCCCCTCCCCGGCTCGGCAGGTGGCGAGCAGGAAGCCAACGCCCGTGCCCTGGAAAAAGAAGGGGGCGCTACCGTCCTATTGCAAACCAATCTCACGCCCGATAACCTAATAGCTACAGTTTGCAGTCTCATCACCGACCCTGCCCGCCTCAAAGAGATGGGCGAAGATGCAAAGAAGGTAGCCAGACCCGGGGCTGCGGACGCGATTGTAGACGAGTTGCTGAGGCTGGTGGCTGGAGAGTAAAAACAAGTGAGTGGATGTGGAAAGAGACCTTGACAGGCAAGAACATAGGTTCTATAATCCTGCCATCACTGTTGCTTACGTCCTCGACTTATACCACTCTATGCGCAGGAGGCAACCAAACAATGGCAAACCATCCTATCGTCCACATTGACCTTTCGGCAGACAATACAGGGGCCGCCGGGCAATTCTATAATGAGCTGTTCGACTGGAAAATAATGGCTTTCCCTGAGATGAACTACTGCACCTTCGCGGCGGAAGGCGGTCCCGGCGGAGGCTTCAACCAGATAGGCATAGACCTCGGCGGCACGTTCCAGGTATCCGCAGGCAGCGTGCTTATCTATGTAGCCACAGACGACATAGACGCAACCCTGGCCCGTGCAGAAGAGCTTGGCGGCAAGCGGCTCCTGGAAAAGACCGAGATCCCAGGTATGGGCTGGTATGCTATCTTTGCCGACCCAACAGGCAACCAGATAGGTCTCCTGGATATGCCTCAGCAATCTGTTGCGTAACCAGTACGCGCCCGTAGGTAATATCAAAGGGCCTATCTCGCCCGTATGAGGGTAGACCCTTTGATATTGCCCAGGTAAGCTATTCTGCAATCTGGGAGTCTATGATACCAGTAGACTGCTCTTGTAGCTGTCCACCAACTTCTCCCGCGTATCGGCTTCAAGGGAGGCCAGTTCACGCTCAAACTGGGTCGAGCATGCTGTGGATAACGCCGCCCTGAATGCCGAGCTTGTAGGGCTTGAGGCTCCAGCCACAACTATCGCACCACTACGAACATGATAACGAATCTACTGATCTGCTTGACAGGTCAAGTGAGTGGCATCCCATGTATCTTGCTATTTCGACTTTATTTCACCTCTGTTTGTCCCTACTAAGTCTGCTAGCTATGACTACCGCAAGCACCCACGCCCCTAAAGACCCTGCCAGTGCCACTATCCAGACACCTGCCACCTCCTGGGTAAGCTGAGACTCGCGCTTTTCGACCTCGCGCAAGGAGCGGCCAGCCAATACGAAGCCGGGGTGACTGCCCCCGAAATGTGTCACAACCGTTGCGCTACGCACTCCCTCCTGGGGTTGCCACGTAAGGCGGTCTTCCCCCAATTGTCGCACCGATGCGAACACCCCTTCAGGCAAGGTCGGGGTCGTGCCGTTCAATTGTACGGAAGCGACGACCGGTTTGCCTGAGTCGTCATAGATGATGAGGAAGGGCGCGAGGCTGCG
>JBBSIK010000462.1:0-2606 GCA_038232115.1 Chloroflexia bacterium | reverse complement strand
CCCACTGCGGCTTCGAGCGCCCCCGCCCGGACGTGGTGGCAACCCGCGTCAGGCTGCACGGCACAGAAAGCAGCGAGCTATCATTGGACACCCCCGCCGGGCCGATGGAAGTGACGTTGCATGTGCCCGGCTTGTACAACGTCTACAATGGGCTGGCTGCGGTCTCGGCGGCACTTGCGTTCGGTATCGCGCCCATGCACATAAAGGCGGGACTGGAGAAGTTCACCGCCGCTTTTGGCCGCATCGAACGCGTGCAAATACCTGGCGGGGATGGCAAGTCGCTGTTGATGGCACTTGTGAAGAACCCTGTCGGCTTCAACGAGGTGCTGCGCATGCTATTCCCTTTGGAGGCGCGAGAGGGTTTGGTGGCAGCCGCGCCGAAGCACCTGCTCATCATCATCAACGACCTGTTCGCCGATGGTCGTGATGTCTCCTGGTTGTGGGACGTAGACTTCGAGATACTCTCCTCGGAGCCGGACCTGGCGGGCAGAGTGGCGGTATCGGGCATCCGGGCCGGAGACATGGCAGTGCGCCTCAAATATGCAGGGTTGGACCCCACTATTCTCAAGCTGGAAGCAGGAATAGCCGGCGCTCTGGATGAGGCGATCCGCTCCCTACCTCCCGGCGAAACCCTCTATGTCCTGCCCACATACACTGCTATGCTCTCATTCCGCAAGCTGCTATATAGCAAAGGCTGGGTGCAAAATCAATTCTGGGAGCAATAGCGGGACGCGGGCGTGAAACGTAACTCGTAATTTAAAACTCGAGACTCATAATTGACCACCATGGACCTACGAATAGCCTTCCTATATCCTGAGCTAATGAACATCTACGGCGACAGGGGCAACATCCTGACGTTGAGCAGGCGCGCCCAGTGGCGTGGTATCGCTGTGCAGGTGGACCGCGTGAGCATCGGCGACCCTATTGACCCCGACTACTACGACTTCTACTTCTTCGGAGGCGGGCAGGATAAGCAACAGATAGCCGTGTCCGAGGATTTGCAAGGGCAGAAGGGCGACGCTCTCAAAGAAGCGGTGGAGCACGGGGCCGTGATACTGAGCGTGTGCGGAGGCTACCAGCTACTTGGCCGCTACTATCGCCCCTTCGACGGTGACGACCTGCCCGGCATCGGCCTGCTCGATTCGCATACGGAGGCGAGCAATACGCGCTACATCGGCAATGTGCTCATAGATTGTAACCTGCCTGGTGTGGGCACAATCGTGGCTTTCGAGAACCATTCCGGCTGCACCTTCCTCGGCCCCGGCTGTACGCCCCTGGGTAAATCGCTTATCGGAGGCGGCAACAACGGTAAGGATGGCACCGAGGGAGCAGTATACAAGGCGGCCTATGGCTGCTATTTGCACGGCTCTCTCCTCCCCAAGAACCCTCGGTTCGCCGACCTTCTCCTCGCTCAATCGCTGGCCCGCCGCCACGGCTCTGTAAAACTGTCGCACCTCGATGATACGCTGGAAGAGTTGGCGCATGAGCAAGCCATAGAGCGGGCGCGGGTGACAAAGTAGATAGGGAAAGAAAACGTCAGGCTTATCCTTCGGCTACTCTCAGGCCAGACCTGACGTTTCCACCTAGCCATGGCAGCTTCCTAAACTCTACCGTAAAAACTTGTCCTGATATTCGCCTAAAGCGGCTGTGCAAAAAGCTTGCTTCTGGGTTATCCACCTGCCTCGCGCACCCTTCCCCGCTTATGTAATAGCAGCAGCAGCAGGAATCCACAAAATTACCCACTGTGCATATCCTTGCAAAGATTGGAATCCACGGTAAAATGTGTATAAATGTGGAAAAAGTGGCGAAAAGTGGGGATAAGTGGGGAAGAATGTGGATAACTCTCGAAAATGTGGTTAGTAACAGGGCAGGGTAGCTGATGTTCCTGGGGCGGTTTGAACACTCAGTTGATACCAAGGGGCGGGTGGCAGTCCCTGCGCGCTTCCGAGATAAACTCTCAGGGGAGCTTATACTCACGCGCGGTAACGACGGGTGCCTCTATCTCTTTACCCAGGCTTCGTGGGAGCCTTTGGCCGAAAAACTCAACTCGCTGCCGACGGGCGATATAGACGCTCGCAACATGCGCCGCGCTATCTTCTCGGCAGCCGAACCTGTGGAACTCGACAAGCAAGGCCGCATCATCATCCCCGACCATCTCCGGCAGTATTCCGGCATCAACGGCAACGTTGCCATCATCGGCGTGGGCAACTACATCGAAATCTGGGACCAGGCGACGTGGCAGTCCCTCGATACCACTATTGAGCAAAACGTGGACGTGATTTCCTCACACCTGTCGGGACAATTCTGATAGGGGCTAGTAGGAAACGAAACGGCGCAAAGATCAGGAAGGTTTTGTAACTGGCAACTCAAAACTCAAAACTCAAAACTATGCCCTCGAACGAAGCGAAGGGTCAAAACCCCTTCCACGTTCCGGTGCTGCTGGAGTCTGTGCTTGAGGGGTTGGCTTTGCGTGTGGGTGGCGTCTATATAGATGGCACTGTAGGGGCTGGTGGGCATGCAGCGGCGATTTTGGAGGGAGCGGAAGGCTCGCGGCTCCTGGGTCTTGATGTTGACCCTATGGCGCTGGAGATCGCTTCTCAGCGGCT
>JBBSIK010000461.1:0-2713 GCA_038232115.1 Chloroflexia bacterium | reverse complement strand
TTATGTGCGTGTGAGTGGCAAATGGTGCTACCTGTACCGTGCTGTAGATAGGGATGGTAACCTGGTGGACTCGATGCTGAGTGAGAAGAGAGACATGTCCTCGGCCAAGAAGTTCTTTTCTCAGGCTAAGGATGTGGTGGGTCACAAGCCAGTGCGCGTGACTACCGATGCTCACAATTCATACCCTCGTGCTATACGGAGAGTGCTCGGTCGTAAAGTCTTGCACCGCACGAGCAGGTATCTCAACAATCGTATGGAGCAAGACCACAGAGGCATCAAACAGCGTTACTAAGCAGGGAAGTCCTATGAGGTCTAGGGATTTGGCAACTTCGATTCGGCATCACGATTTTGCACAGCGTTCGATGAGCAGAGAGACTACTTTCGATCCCGAACCAAGCCAAAAGAAAAGGTTCCCTTGACGGAACAACGCCGTATGTTTCGGCAGAGATTTGGTGCCCTGCAATACTTGCTTGTGGCAGTGTAAAGGTAGGCAATAGCCTTGGCTGAGGCTTGACAGAAACGTGTTGAGCGTCACGGGGGAGATTGCATGCGCTCAGTTCTGACACTTCCGCTCGTTACAGGCAGCGAGCAGGAGTGGAGGGCACCCTATCGCAAGGGGTCCGAGCGTACGAGTTACGCGAGACACGCTATATCGGCTTAACCAAGACCCACTTACAACACATTCTCATGGCAGCAGGCATCAATATCGTCAGGGTGGTGGCATGGCTGCAAGGTATTCCCCGCGCCAAGACTCGCATATCACACTTCGCTGCGCTAGCCCCTCTGGCCCCAGCATTGGCAGCATGAGCCTCGTCGGGGCGGCTGAGAATTCGCCAACAGTATCAGCAATGGAACAGAAAATCGGAATAAGGATTTGCAGGCTGCAGGTTACAGATCGTTATCGTTGGTGAGTGTAATTACGTAATAGTTCGATCGCATATTGCCGATTGCATGCTGACTGGTATCAGACGCGCTACAGTCATAGCGAAATCACTAGAGTTATATGCATGAGACTACATCGAAACTTCACCCTTGCCCAAGATACTCGCAGGGCGCTGGATGGGTCAGTCTACAAAGGAATGGAAGCGATCAGTCTCACTGCCACGTTGCCGCACCGCATAATATCTATACACATAAGTGTCCCCTTCTAAGGGGCCAGATTTTCTTCATATATGACCTCACCTCAAGGTCATTACTTACACAAGGGAAGATGGATAAGCCCACAGACTCGTCCCTCTTCCCTCGTTTCTTGAGAAGATCCTGATAAACCGTTGCCATTAGGCTTCGGTGTTTATTCCTCTCCACTCTCACTGCTAGCCTGCCCCCGCTGGCGGGTGCGCACCATTGCGCCTGCTCCCGCTGCTGCTGCCCCGAGACCTGCGAGGAGCCACGGTATCCCGGAGGCGGGAGAGCCCGTTGTAGGCATACCTGGCACGTTGCCGGGCGTGGCAGTAGCGGTAGCAGTAGTGCTGGGACTGCACGTGACCAGGGGACCGCCAGGCGTCCGATAGATCACGCCGGTTGCGTCTATAACGCCTGGTCCTGGGTAAGTTATCGGCATCCCACTGCCTCCGATGATCCCTTTCTTTTCCAGCGCCGCGTAGAACTCGGCAACTGTGCCAAAAAGGGCGGGTGCGAAGGCGTGGTCGTTCGCCGGCCGGGTGCCGAGGGCGCGGTTTGCAAGCAACCGGTGCTCCGACTCTTCGGTCGCAAACTGAAAGTTAGCCTTGAGGAGGTCTATGCGTTGCTCCCGTGTGAAGGTGTGCATCGAGGCCATCACGGCCGCGATCGCTGCGTCTTCTAGCTCCACAAGGTCTTTGAAGAGGGCCATCGGGTTCGCGAATATGTTGGTGTCGGAGATGTGGAAGGTGTCCGTCCGCAGCTTGCCCCCTGCGCCCTTCAGGAAATCGAGATGGAACTGCTCCTGGGACCGCACTGCGGTGAGTATCTTCAACACCTTGTCGGGTATGGCCGGGCTGTAAGCGCCCTTCGCGGCGCTGTCTAGCACCGTGCCGACGAGCGTCACCCCAAAGCTCTCATTGGTTGCCAGTATGTCCAGTATGTCCTGCACCCGCTCCGTCTCCGCTGTCACAGGTGCAAGGTTCCAAAGGCGCGCAGCTTCGCCTGTCTCCGGGCGCAGCAGCCCAGTTTTGGACAACGCCAGGCCCACTCCGAGAAGGCCGGCCCCTTTGAGCAACGCTCGTCGTGAGCAGCGTCCATCCGTCAGGAACGCCGCGGGCTCGGGTTTGTTCGTGTCGAAGGAATCGGGTTTGTTCGTGTTCATAGAATGCTCTCCTTTAGGATGCTCTCCCTTCAGTATTCGACGTTTAGGGCGTAAGCTGGTTGACGCCGGTGGTATCAATAGCGCCAGGTCCGGGATAGGCGATCTGAGTTCCGCTGCCGCCGAGGAAGCCCATCTGCTGGAGCGCGGTTCCTGCTTCGCCGACGTTGGCGAACAACGCCTGCTGGAAGGCGATGTCGTTCGGGAGGCCCGTAATCACCCCAGCTTCGACCGCGAAGAAGCGGGCGGCTACCCGATGCGCGGCTTCGACCGAGGCGATAGAAAGAGCAAGTTGAGCCAGCGCCGGCTCACCGAGGATGCCAAACTCCTGAGCCGCCGCCAGGTAGGCCCCGATGAACAGTTCTTCCAGCGCGATCAGCGCTTTGAGGAAAGTCGGCACGTCGGTGATCAGCTGCAGGTCAGGGAACGTAA
>JBBSIK010000460.1:0-2756 GCA_038232115.1 Chloroflexia bacterium | reverse complement strand
GTCAACGCGGCGGGGTGCGGCTCTTCTATGAAGGGCTACGGCCACTTGCTTCGAGATGATACTCAATTTGCGATGCGCGCTGCGCGGTTCGCGGAACGGGTGCGAGATGTGAGCGAACTGCTGGAGGAACTGGGTCCGATAGCGCCTCGCCATCCCATACGGGCAAAGATAGCCTATCACGATGCCTGCCACCTCGCACACGCACAGGGCATACGCCGCCAGCCTCGTAACTTGCTCGAAGGCATACCGGGTGTGGAATTGGTGCCAATCGCCGAGTCCGAGATATGCTGTGGGAGCGCGGGCATATACAACCTGGTAGAGCCGGAGCCTGCTTCTGAGCTAGGTGAGCGCAAGGCACGCAACGTAATCGCCACAGGAGCCAGGATCGTGGCGAGCGCCAATCCTGGGTGTACCTTGCAGATAGAGTCCAGCGCGCGGCGGCTGGGGCATAAAGTGAAGGTGCTGCACCCGGTGGAGGTCCTGGACCGCTCCCTTCATGGGCGCAAATAGGCGTGGAACGAGAATTGCGGGTTCGGGGAGTATTCTTCTGAAACGAGGTTTACAGGCATGGTATTACAAACTAACGACGCTATCAGAGTGCCAGGAGAGCTTAGCCCTCCCAAGCGGCTGCTGCTCGGTCCCGGCCCCAGCGAGGTAGACCCCGAAGTGCTGCGGTCGCTGATTATGCCTCCACTCGGTCATCTGGACCCGGTCATGCTGGAGATTATGCAGCAGCTTGAAGAGATGTTGCGAGGTGTGTTCAAGACCCAGAACAAGGTGACTCTGGCCCTCTCCGGCACCGGCACGGCGGGCATGGAGGCCGCGCTTGCGAACACGGTGGAGCCTGGCGACCCTGTCGTGGTGGGCGTAATTGGCTACTTCGGCGACCGCCTGTGCCAGATAACCGAGCGGATGGGCGGCGTGGTCATGCGGGTTGAGGCTGAGTGGGGCAAGCCACTCGATGTGGCGGCCATGCGAGAAGCCATTACCCGAGTGCGGCCTCGCGTGGTATGCGCCGTCCATGCGGAGACCTCCACCGGCGTGTGCCAGGGCTTGACTGAGATCGCGCAAGCAGCCCACGAAGTGGACGCGCTGTTTGTAGTGGACGCTGTTACTTCGCTGGGCGGCCAGCCGGTTCGTGTGGACGAGTGGGGCATAGATGTCTGCTACAGTGGCAGCCAGAAATGCCTGGGCGCGCCATCCGGCCTTTCGCCATTTACCATCAACGACCGCGCATTGGAGAGGGCACAGGGGCGCAAAAAGCCCGTCCAGAGCTTCTACCTGGACGCCACGCTCCTACACCGGTATTGGGACGAGCGCCAGTACCACCACACGATATCGGCTCCCCTGATCTATTCGCTACATACTGCGCTGCGGCTACTGCACACCGAGGGTCTGGAAAGTCGCTGGGAGCGACACCGGCGTAACCACCTGGCATTTCGAGCAGGCATTGAGGCGATGGGCCTGAGCTTCTTACCAGATGAGGCGTGCAGCCTGTGGCCTCTCAACGCCGTGCTGGTGCCTGACGGCATGGATGAGACGGGCATCCGAGGCGACCTGTTGAGCAAGCACGGCATTGAGATAGGGGGTGGACTTGGTCCACTGAAGGGCAAGCTCCTCCGCGTGGGCCTCATGGGCTACGCTTCGCAACAGGGTTTTGTGCTGCAACTGCTCGGCGCGCTGGAACAGGTGCTTCGCGCCAGGGGATATAGCGTCACAACGGGCGCGGGGGTGTCTGGGGCGCTGGAGGCATACCGGGGACTAGGGGCTGGGGGCTAGGGATTAGGAGGGAACCCCTTCTTAATCTTTGCGCGTTCTTTGCGTTTCTACGTTTTCGTCTCCTCCCAGGGCGTGTCTCCAAAATCCAGCACGCGTAGCAACTCGTCTCCTTCAGCACCAGAATCGATGACCTTGTGGCCTTGTCAATATCTGTGTTGCATTAGAGCTACCAAGTTTCGGGCTTTTCATCCAATACCCATGGGATGTCACCAAGGAACTCTAGTTGGAGAATCGGGGTTGGGAAATCCTCTTGCACGAGTGAGGGATTGTCGGTAAAATTCACCCGGAAGCCGTCCGCAAATTTGCGATCTGAACTTGGTCAAGGCTCAGCTTTAGGGCTACTTACAATCTCGCCGACCAGCTGGTACCAACCTCCATACAAGTGGGTGCCTTCTACCGTCCCAACGGCCAGTTCATATACTTCTACCGTCCCAACGGCCAGTTCATATACTTCTATCGGCTTCATTGGATTTATTCCACCATCAGAGCAGAGTCGTACAAACTCCCTTGGCAGGAGATGGCCGGCAGCAACAAAGTTCTCACAATATAGACATGTACAGGAAGGCCAAGGCACTGACAGCTTTTCGAAGGCCGATATTGTCGCTTCTCTATCTATGCTCAGAACCTAACCGTGAATTGGTACCCGTTCAAACATTACTTGCTCCAACAGATTATTAGGCCCAAATTACCAGTATGCATAATGGTCTAACCGTTAGAAGACCACGTAATTTGCCTTGCAGCGAGGGTTGATGGCCGACCCTACAGCCTGCTTTAGGCTACATCCAGAGCACGATGGCCGCCAAAGTGAGAAGGTCCGATAATTGTCAGCACGCTTCTCGTATCTGGTAGCGATGCGACGGCAATAATGTCTGCAAGAGTCCCCACTGAACATTTGTGAGTTCATGTCTGCCTCATGTCTGCCTACTGTACTCATGATCATGAGTCTAGCAGATTTTGCAGACACGCCCTAGTTCTAC
>JBBSIK010000459.1:0-2772 GCA_038232115.1 Chloroflexia bacterium | reverse complement strand
GGAGCAGGCGGTACTCGGCGCGGGAAGTCATAAGGCGGTACGGTTCGCGGTGGTCCATACTGGACAGGTCATCGAGCATCACGCCTATATAGGCAAGGTGGCGAGGCAGCACAAGCGGCTGGGCGGCCTCTACTGACCTCAGCGCGTCTTCGATGGCTAATTGCAACTGCTCGCCCGCACTTGTAGGAGCCGAGACGGATGGCGTAGTAGGTACAATGCCTCTTTGCCTGTCCAGCCGCCTGCAATAGAGTGCTGCGTTGATGCCTGCCATTATGCCCTGGCCCGCCGCCTCTTCATACCCTGAGGTGCCGTTGATTTGCCCTGCTAAGAACAGCCCAGCTACGCGCTTGCTTTCCAGCCACGCGGTGATCTCACTCGGCGGCACCGCGTCGTATTCGACCGCATAGCCGATACGCATGAGCTCGGCATCGCGCAGGGCAGGAATAGAGCGTATCAGCCGCCACTGCACGTCCTCAGGAAGGGAAGTGCTGCAACCCTGCACGTACACCTCATTGGTGCGCCAGCCCTCCGGCTCAAGAAAAAGCTGGTGGCTTTGCTTATCAGCGAAGCGGTTTACCTTGTCCTCGATAGACGGGCAGTAGCGCGGGCCTACGCCCTCGATGTTGCCGTTGAACATGGGCGAGCGGTGCAGGTTCTCGCGTATGATGTCGTGTGTTTCTGCGGTGGTATGCACGAGGTAACATGCCATCTGGGGCCGCCATGTTGTCTCCTGAGATTGCGGATATGTGCTGAGTGGCTCCAGGATGGTCGCCTCGATCCGCTCGTGGCTGAAGTAGATAGGCTTCCGGCTCCCCGGCTCAAGTTGTGTCATCGAGAAGTCGACGGTACGCGCATCGATTCGTGGCGGTGTGCCCGTCTTGAGCCGCATCAGGGGAAATTGCAGTTCGCCCAGCACGCTTGCTAGCTGCATTGAGGGCGCTTCTCCCGCCCGGCCTGCTGAGGCGCTAAACTCGCCGGAGATCACTCGCCCGCGCAGGAACGTGCCTGTGGTAAGCACGACCGTCTTTGCCCTGTACTCCATGCCCGTAGCTGTGGCGATGCCCACCACTTTGAGACGGCCACGAGCATGCATGGCCTCGTCGGCGGCTCCCGGCGTGTGCTCAAGCGTCTTTGCTATGTGCTCGTTACCAGCTTCCGGGTCGAGTGGAGCCAGCAGCAGCCCCGCCACGCTTCCCTGTTTCAGGTTGAGATTGGGCGTGCTTTCCAGCACTGTCTTCATCGAGAGGGCGTACATCTTCTTATCGCACTGCGCGCGAGGAGCCTGCACAGCTGGGCCTTTGCTGGCGTTGAGCATTCTTATCTGGATGGAGGTGTGGTCGGTATTACGTGCCATCTCGCCGCCGAGCGCATCTACCTCGCGGACCACGTGTCCCTTCGCAGGCCCACCCACAGATGGGTTACAGGGCATCAACGCCACCGTGTCGAGATTGAGCGTCATGAGCAGCGTGCGATGGCCCATGCGCGCTGAGGCAAGGGCAGCCTCGCACCCCGCGTGCCCCGCGCCCACTATGATAACATCGTAATCGTTTCCCTCTGCCGTTCCGCTGTACACGTTCTTTTCCTTTCACGTGCGCATGTGCCTAATCTACATTTTACCAGATTACTGTATGTCTTCTATGCAACTGCGAGAAGTAGGCCATAGATAGAGCCATGCAGTACGAGGCTGAAACTACATAGGCGAGTTAAACGTATACCTGATACGAACCACGACCGTGTGGTGTTCTCAGAGTGTGCCCTGTCGCGTGACTGGCATGCGAACTGCTCTGCTGGACGCTGTCACGGCAACAGCCTGGAGGCGTAATATGGTGAATAAAGTAATCAAGTCAGACACAGAGTGGCAGCAGGAACTTACTCCAGAGCAATATCGCATCGCCCGCAAGAAGGGCACCGAGCACGCTTTCACTGGTGAGTACGCTGACACCAAACAGCCGGGCGTCTATACCTGTGTATGCTGCGGGGCAGAACTGTTCAGCTCGGACACCAAGTTCGAGTCGGGGACCGGTTGGCCCAGCTTCTACAAGCCTATTTCAGAGGAAAACGTCAGCACCGAGACGGACCGCATGCTATGGATGCAGCGCACAGAAGCACTGTGTAGCGCCTGTGATGCTCACCTGGGCCACGTTTTCGATGATGGTCCTCAGCCCACCGGCCTGCGCTATTGCATCAATTCGGCATCGCTTAAGCTGAAGCCGAAGAGCTAAAGAGAGTACTAGGCGCATGGCATAATAACATGCCACGCGCCTTACTGGAGGCCAGTATAGCCTTCAGTGAAATGGAGAGATCGCAAAATGGAAAATACACATCTGGAAAAGGCCACCTTTGGGGCGGGATGCTTCTGGGGAGTGGAGGCCGCCTTTCGGCAGATAAAGGGTGTTGTTTCAACAGCCGTTGGTTATGCGGGCGGCAATATGCACAACCCGACCTATCGGGATGTATGCACCGGGCGCACCGGGCACGCCGAAGTGGTAGAGGTGACCTACGACCCGTCGAAGGTATCTTATGACCAGCTACTGCAAGTATTCTGGGAGAACCACGACCCGACGCAGCTCAATAGGCAAGGACCTGACAGGGGCGAGCAGTACAGATCGGCGATATTCTACAACACGCCTGAGCAAGAGGCCACAGCCCTTGCGTCGAAAGACAAGCTCCAGGCTAGCGGCGCACACAGGCGACCCATCGTGACTGAGATTAGCCCCGCTTCCGAGTTCTACAAGGCCGAGGACTACCACCAGCAGTACCTCGAAAAGCGCG
>JBBSIK010000458.1:0-2781 GCA_038232115.1 Chloroflexia bacterium | reverse complement strand
TATCTGTTTGTTATTACTATCTTCGGCAAGTTGCCTCGCCGCGACGACAGCTTCCTGAGCTTTTTCCGTATATTTCTGGAGATTCATATGCTCATCCCTCATTCTATGTGGTGGATTATGCTTCCTTAATTATATTAGTTGAGTGCCTTATTGTCAATCTTGCTTGCAAAGTTTGCTCAAGCTCAAACATCCAATGCCTCTCGTTGCAGACGTATAAGCTCGTTAATGCCGCTCCCTGCCAGGTTGAGCAGCGTGTTCAGTTCATCCCTTGAGAAGGGCTTGCGCTCTGCCGTCGCCTGCACCTCGACCAGCCAGCCCGCCTCGGTCATCACGACGTTGCAATCGGCATCTGCCTGGCTATCCTCCCCGTAGTTGAGGTCAAGCATGGGCGTGCCGTTTACGCTGCCCACACTCACAGCCGCCAGCAACTGCTTCATGGGCGACACGCCACCTTTTGGTAAGACGCCCTGCCCCTGTAGCTTGCGTATCGCAAGCCCCAGCGCCACCACCGCGCCCGTGATAGAGGCCGTGCGCGTACCGCCGTCGGCTTCGATTACGTCGCAGTCTATAGCGATAGTGCGCTCACCGAGACTGTTCAAGTTGACGATAGCGCGCAGCGATCGCCCGATGAGGCGCTGAATCTCCATAGTGCGGCCCTGCGGCTTGCTCCCCGATGTCTCACGCTGGCTCCTCGTGGGCGTAGAGGAAGGCAGCATCGAATACTCAGCAGTCACCCAGCCCTTACCACTGCCGACGAGGAAACCCGGCACGCGGTCCTCCACACTAGCCGCGCAAATCACCCGCGTACCCCCGCACTCTATCAGCACCGACCCAGCCGGAAAAAGCTGAAAGTTCGGTGTGATCTTCACCAGCCTGAGCTGGTCAACCGCCCGACCGTCCTCCCTGTTTGCCATATGTCCTCCGAAGTGAAAGTACCGATTACCGAGAAGTTGTCAGTAAAGAACCTCTTCTTAGACTTTGCGCGTCCTCTGCGTTCTTTGCGCCTTTGCGTTTCTGTCTCTCCTACTAGCCTCTAGCCCGCAGCCCCAGACTTCGTGCTCATCTTGCGCACCACCAGAAGCGCGGAGGCGGAGGAGAGCAAGGAGAGCACAAAGAGTACCTGGAAGCCCGCGATATCCACTAGAACGCCACCAATTACCGGCACGAAGATAACAATGCCCAGCACCGTGTTCAGAAAGCCGATGTAGGTAGCTCGCTCGGCGGGCGGGGCGATACTGAGCAGCATGTTGTTGTTGATGATGCGCGCGGCTCCAAGGGCCAGGCCGGACAGGACAAACACAAGAGCGAACGCACCGAACAGGATGCCCGAAGGGACGGTCGCGGCCAGCGACGACAGCGCCAGAGCCATGAGGGGTACCAACGACACGGACACCACGGTTAGCACCATCAGCGTGCGGTTGCCCGCCCGGTCCGAAAGAGGACTCCAGAGAAAGTTAGAGAGCAGCGAGGCAACAGAT
This sequence comes from Chloroflexia bacterium, assembly GCA_038232115.1. GTDB lineage: Bacteria > Chloroflexota > Chloroflexia > QHBQ01 > JADMIH01 > JADMIH01. Next base: position 1,303 of record JBBSIK010000458.1, on the reverse strand, counting down.
AGAGCGCCCAGGTATAGACCTACCGTAGCGGGTGGCGCGCCCAGGTCGGTCTTCGCGTATACCACGTAGAACGGATCGGCTATCGTGGCGAGCGAAATGAGAATGCGGGCAAACATGAACGACCTGTAGTCGCGGTCCTGCTACACGACCTCCAGCCCCCGCCGCAACAGCCTCCTGATGGTCACAGGGGGTGCGATAACAATCGCATCCGGCTCGCGTATAGACGCCCACGATCCTATCCCGATACCCACGACAACAGCCGTAACCGCAAAGAGGAAGGCGAAGTTGTAGGGGAAAGTCAGCCCCCATAGTTGCTCGGAAAGTATAGCGCCGATGGGCGCTGCCGCAAGCAGCGCAAGCACGCCACCCCAGAAGTTGCGCAGTCCGAAGAAGCTGCCACGTCGCCTGGGTGCTATTACCTTGCCCACCATTTCCAGCCAGGGTATACCCGACATACCGGCTGAGATAGCGTATAGTATGTAGATGAAGAAGAAGGTCGCCAGCAGCAGATCGGGCTTTGCGGCAAGCAGGAGTGTGACCAGAGCCAGCAAGCTCATGCACACGGTGCGGAAGATACCGACGCGCCTGTACCAGTGCATCACACGCACGAGGCCCTGCACGCGCGTCGCCACGACCATCTGCGGAAGGAACCAACCGCCGTTCAGTATAGCGGGTAGCAGTCCGACCAGCACGTTGGGAGCGCCCAGGCGACTGATGAACCAGGCCATGACCAGCGTAGGGGCGATCAAGGCGTCCACGAGCGTGAACATGACCCCGTTGGCGACACCGAAGCGGAAGTTGCGGCTCGCGTGGAGGGCTGCATCATGGGAAAGACCCTCTACTCGCCCGACAGTTGAGCGAGTGGCACTACCCCTGTTGAGAATGGATGGCAGGTGGCCCTGCACATCTCGGCGCACGCGCCTGAAGCGCACCAGAGAGCGAGCCACAGGCGTCCCGACGTGGGTCTGGCTCACCTTATGTTGGCGACGTAAAATGCGCACGCCAGCGAGGTTGCTTTTCCTGGTGCGACCCTTTGCGCGTGAAGGGACGCGCATTACCCTGTCACTTTGGCCGCCTGCACAGGCTGCATCTCGCCCCAGTTCTTGCCTGCCTTTACCTCGGCAACCAGAGGCACCCGCAGCTTCCACGCGCCTTCCATAATCTCAGGCACCAACCTGCCCATCTCCTCTAGCTCCGACTGCGGCACCTCAAACAATAGCTCATCATGCACCTGTAGCAGCATCTTGCTCCTCAGTCCCCGGCGCGCTAGCTCATCGAATAGTCGGTTCATCGCTATCTTGAT
>JBBSIK010000457.1:0-2794 GCA_038232115.1 Chloroflexia bacterium | reverse complement strand
GCTAGGGCCAAACTTCAAACTACAACCATCCGTGAGCGGCGCCGAGGAGGCACAAACTCAAGAACGCCGCCACTCCCGGATGGTGCGCATGATCCAGTAGACGTTCCACGCACCCACCAGCATGCCGCCAAGGATAACCGGCAGCATGTCGAACACGCTCTGCACGCACACGCCCTTCTCGCTGACCTCAATAAGGGCCACGGGCGTACTCATGCCGTAGCCGTCGCCCATCTTCCAGGACTGCCTGCCTGTGGGCAGAGAGGCGAAGCGCACGCGCACCACCGGGATGATGGTCTTGTCGCCAACCACGTAGGGCTTGCCAAAGACCTGAGAGATAAGATTGGGTTGGGGCGTGCTCTCCCCACCTTCAACTGTCACTTGCTCAGTCCCATTCTCCGGGAGCAATCCAGCCAACCGGAGGACGCGATCACTTACTCGTATGGACCCTTCCATGTTTCTTCCACCTTCTCGAAAGTAGATAATATTGCAACAAGGCCAGCAGCGTAGACGTGACCATTGCCGTAGTCGCCATGCGCCGGCGATCCGCAATCTTGAGACGAGAGACACCGTGCTCGTCTATAACGAAAATAGCTTCCGGTGCCAGTTCGTGGTTGGTGCCGTTTTTGCCGAGCAAGCCGAACAGATGGCGTTCAGCAACCTCCGGGACAAGGGTTATGGTCGCATGCCCACTCGGAAGATATATGGGGCTGCCCCTGTGTAAGTTTCCCCGCTTGCGCAATTCTCCTCCCATGCCTCGCTATTATGCGTATGACGAGGCTGGACAGTACGTAGCCAATTATACGATAATAAGCGGGTTGTCTACTTCCGGGAGTGTTATGGCAGGCGAACTGGCAGGCAAATATTCGGGCTTGATCCTCGATATGGACGGCGTTCTATATCGAGGCGACAACCCACTGGACGGAGCGCATGAGCTTTTCCCCGCGTTGCGTGCCGCCGGTCTATCCTTTATACTTCTCACCAACAATGCTACCCTTACACAGGCAGACTTTGCAGCCAAGCTAGCCAGGATGGGCATTACCGTTGATCCGGACTTCATCCTGACTTCGGCAGGAGCCACCGCCGCCTACCTGCAGACCAACTATCCCGAAGGCGGCACAGCCTACGTTTTAGGAGAGTCGGGCTTGGTAAGCGCCATTGAAGGGCTGCCCAACTTTCGTCTTGAGGAAGCAAACCCTGATTTCGTGGTAGTGGGGCTGTTCTTCGGGTTCGACTACGAGGCGCTCAAGCGAGCATCCATGGCGATAAGACGGGGCGCGCACTTTGTTGCCACTAATGTTGACCTCACGCTGCCGGTCGAAAGCGGCGTATTGTGGCCTGGAGCGGGTAGTCTCGTGGCTGCGATACAGGCAGCTTCGGGTACAACACCTACTGTTATCGGCAAGCCGAGCGTGCATGGGGGAGAGATGGCGCTGGAAAAGTTGGGATTACCTGCAAACCGAGTGCTATGTGTCGGTGACCGCCTGGACACCGACATCCTGATGGGCAGACAGGCTGGCATCCCTACTGCCCTCTTGCTGACGGGCGTCTCGAACGAAGCTGATGTGCGGGCAACCGGCATCAATCCCGACTATATATTTAACGATCTACCTGCGCTGATGTCGGCGCTGGGTATCGCTTAGATACAACATTGCGCCGGACAGCACCGGCACGCCGAGGTAGAGATTATGAAACAAGCAGTACACACAAACCAGGCGCCGGCGGCAATCGGCCCGTACTCTCAGGCTATCAAGGCGGGCAACTTTGTTTATACCGCCGGGCAGGTGGGGATCAACCCGCAGGTGGGTAAATTGGTCGAAGGGCAAGTCGAAGAGCAGACAGAGCGCGCCCTACAAAACGTGAGCGCGATACTTGAGGCCGCAGGCACATCGCTGGCGCAGGTCGTAAAGACGACCGTGTTCCTGAAGGATATGGCGGATTTCGCGGCCATGAACGGCGTGTACAAGAGCTTTTTCAGCGACGAGCAGCCCCCCGCACGATCCACCGTGCAGGTAGCCGGACTGCCGCTGGGTGCGCTCGTCGAAATTGAATGCGTGGCGCTGCTTGGCGATGAGCAGAGAGGCGCGTGAAGTAAAGAGGAGATAGATGGCTACGGTAACAGAGCGGCTTTCCGACGCGGACCTGACTGAGGAACAGCCCTTTCGGTTTGACTACGAGGACGCAAAAACGGTCGAAGGGCGCGGCGAGCTACGCACCGGCACACATGACCTCGCGGCGCTGAGGATCGAAAGATGCCTCGAAGCGATGAAAGACGCTAAAGGCAGCCTGCTGGAGATCGGGTGCGGGGCGGGCCGTTACACGCGCGCCTTTTTGCACTATCGCCCCGACCTCGACGTGCAGGGCTGCGACATCTCGCACATCGCTCTTGCCGAAGCAGAGGCTGCGGACAAGACGGGCAAGATCGAGTACAAGCTAGGTGATGCGCTCGATCTGCCGTACTCCGACGATTCGTTCGACATCGTACTGCTGTTCGATGTCTTCGAGCACGTGACAGACGTGGGCAAGGCAGCCGACGAGGTAGCGCGAGTGCTCAAGCCAGGCGGCGTTTTCCACTGCTTCGTTCCCTGTGAGGGCAATAAGCGCACCATCTTTGCCCTGCTCAGGCACAGCAAGCTGGCTCCCATACACAGGTGGAAGCGCGACCACATCGGCCACATACAAATACTGACCACCCGCCAAATGAGGGGCATACTGGAACGCCGCAAGCTCCACGTCACCAAAGTGACTTTCTCCTTCCACACCCTCGGTCAGATACACGATGTGTTCGACTACTGGC
>JBBSIK010000456.1:0-2826 GCA_038232115.1 Chloroflexia bacterium | reverse complement strand
GAAGCAGCGGCTGCTTTCCTACCTGAAAGGCGAGTGCGGCGGCAAAGGCCAACCCTGTGCGCCCTATCCCTATGGCCTCTATGCCGCCCTCAACTCGCTGCTCAAGATCGAGCCGTCGGCGGTGACTAGCGGCACTATATCACCCATGCAGGCAGCCCATATCGCATATGACGCGGGGTATTTCTCGAAGGCCGTGAGCTACATGGACACGCTGAGGCAGCAATCGCCCGCGTCGCCCGACCTGGCCGAGGTGAGCCTGCTGACCGGCAAGGCGTTCGCGTCTGCGGGCGACGATGCCACCGCCGCCACATGGTACAGCAGCACCGTGCAGACCTACCCCACCTCACCCCAAGCGCCGGAAGCCAGCCGCCGGGCAGGTGACGCCATGCGCGACCAGTCGGAGTGGGACGCAGCGATGGCAGCCTACAAGCAGGCTATCGAGAAGTACCCCAACGCGGGCGCGGAGACGGTGCAGGCGCGCATCAATGGTGGCGTGCTGGCCTACAGGCTGGAGCAGCGCGATGTGGCCCTCGACCTGCTACAGCCCGTGCTTTCGGCCAGTGCGATTTCGCCTACTCTCAAGGCGGAAGCTGGATTTTGGGTGGGCAAGGTGCAGCGGAGCGCCGGTAATGCTGCCTGGAAGAACTCGCTGTCGCAGGTATCCACCCTCAACCCCGGTTCGTTCCTCGATTTCCGCGCCCGCTCTCTCCTGAAGGGCGAGGCGGATGGTGGGCCACTCGTGCCTTCGCTGGCTGACGGTGGTGTGGCGTCTGATAAGCTGGGTGTGCAGTATGCAGGTGAAACTGCCGAGCGTGGTGCCATGCTCCAATGGGCTGCCCGCCTCTCGGAGGTAAAGGCGGGTGCCACTCCTGCGATCACTACAACAGTCACGACGGTTACGACGGTTACGACGGTTACGACAGCTACGACAGCTACGACAGCTACGCTAGCAAGTGGTATTCAGCCTGCGTTCAAGGACGATGCCGAGTTGCACCGTGCTATAGCTCTCCTCAATATGGGCTTCGACGGCGAGGCTTACAGGTCGTTTCGTGTGCTAGGTGAGCAACTTAAGAACAAGGGCGATGCTTCCGCGCTGGCTCAACTGGTGCTCTACCTGCGCTATCATGCAAGCGCCAACACCGCGATGCGCGTAAGCGAACTGCTGGCCGACATGGATAAGAACGGCGACCCCACTAAACGCCCGTCCCTGTTCCTCAAGACACTGTACCCTACGCCTTACAAAGAAATTATGCTGGAAGCCGCCACGAAGCGCGATATAGACCCGCTTGTGATGTATGCGCTTATGAAGCAGGAGAGCCAGTTCAAGCCGGACGCCCGCTCCGGGGCTGATGCGCTAGGATTGGCCCAGGTGATACCGTCCACCGGTGCAGGGATCGCTACACAACTTGGCGACAGTGGCTTCTCGGCCAACGATCTCTACCTGCCTCATGTTGCAGTTCGCTATGGCGCGTACTATCTGGCGAGCAATCTGCCCCAGTTTGACCGCAAGCTGCTACCGGTGCTGGCTGCGTACAATGGTGGCCCTGGCAATGCCGACCGCTGGCTCGCAGGCTCCGCTCTTATAGACCCCGACCTCTACACCGAGCGCATAGACCTGTTCGAAACCCAGGATTATCTGCGCAAAGTCTACCGCAACTATGGGTTCTACCGCCTGGCATACGCACCCTGACGGAGTGGAAAGTGGAAAGTAGTTATTGGTTAGCGGTAAGCAACCTGCTTCACTAATCCTGGCATCGTGGTATTTTCGTCTCGCCTACCACACTTCACTCCGAGATTGCGGACAAAGTTTTGACAAAGGCTGAACATAATGCTATACTCCTCATAATACAGGAGGGTATGCAGCTATGTTGCTTATAACAGGTGGTACAGGGTTCGTAGGTGGGTACATATTAGAGGCTCTCGATGGCAAATTGCCGCGCAACGAGGTCAGGATACTATCCAGGAAAGGCGCGGACCTCGATAAGCTCAAGTCGCAGGGCTATGACACAGTGGCTGGTAGCGTCACCGACCTCTCGGATGTGCGCCGTGCGATGCGGGGCGTGGATAAAGTGATACACCTGGTAGCTATCATCAGAGAAGTGACCTCCAAAGGGCAGACCTTCGACAAGGTGATTGGCGAAGGCACGGAGAATGTAGCCGAGGCTGCGCAAGAGGCAGGCGTCAAGAAGCTTATATTCATGAGCGCGCTTGGGGCTACCAATATGAGCACGCCCTATCTCCGCAATAAGATAGCCGGCGAGGAAGCGGTCAAGGCGACCGGTATTCCCTACACCATCTTCCGGCCCTCTTACCTGATCGGCCCCGGTGGCGAGTTTACCGCTCTGCTCAAGCAGCTTACCACGCTGCCCATCGTGCCTGTGCTCGGCCCCGGCAATTATCTCGTGCAGCCTGTGTATGTGCGCGACATGGCTCGCTATTTTGCGCAGGCTCTAGATGATGACCGCTTCGATAACCAGACGTTCGAGGTCGGCGGCCCGCAGACGTTTGACTACAATGAGATGATACGGCAGACGCTCAAGGCACGCGGCATGAAAGGCTTTCTGTTCCACGCGCCTCTTCCCCTGGTCAGGCCCGTTGTACCGGTGATAGACAAAATTATGCCCAAATTGATTACAAAAGACCAGTTCACCATGCTCCTGGAGGGTAGCTCGACAGACGATACTCGCATCCAGCAACTTGGCGGCTTCGAGATGACGCCCTTCTTGAGGGCCATCAAGATCGCGCTGAACACTTCTCCGCCGGAAACCTACGCCAAGGGCAAGATAAAGCCAGCATCCACGCGCTGAGGACGGAAGGGCCAGCGAT
>JBBSIK010000455.1:0-2844 GCA_038232115.1 Chloroflexia bacterium | reverse complement strand
GGCTTAGAGCCTCGATTGCGAGGGGCGGTGTGCCATAGGGGTTCTCGTTGGCGTCGAGCTTTATGAGAGTAGCGATCTCTCTACCGAGTTGCGCCGATACCCGGTGCGCGGCTGTGGGCGCATCGTAGATGTTGGTATCAGGTGTTGCCATCCATCGCCTCCTCTTCCATGAAGCGCGCTTCGATGGCCGCCCTGTGTGCGGGCAAGCCTTCATAATGAGCCAGCGTGGTCGCCGCCTGCCTCAGACCGGAAAGCCCTTCCCTGGTGACTTCCTGTACTTGCAGCTTGCGCCCAAAGCTCTCCAGCGACAGGGGGCCAAACATTTTGCCGAAGCCGCCCGTGGGCAGCACATGGTTGGTGCCGGTTGCGTAGTCGCCGGCGGGTTGTGCCGAAAAGGGACCCAGGAATATAGAGCCTGCGTTGGTGATGCGCTCCAGCACTGCGGCGTTGTCCGAGGTGACTATGCTCAGGTGTTCGGGCGCGTATTCGTTCGAGAAGGCGATTGCCTCGTCTATGCTACTTACCACGGCGAGCAGCCCATAGGTAAGCAGGGAGCCTTCGATCCATTCTCGGGTGGGTAGGTCGCGGCTCTGACTGTCAAGCTGGCTCGCCACCTCCTCGGCAAGTTTGCGTGAGGTGGTGAGCAAGATCGATGCGGAGTCGGCGGCGTGCTCGGCCTGCGCTATCATATCGGCTGCGACGTAGCGCGGATTGGCTGTTTCGTCGGCGATCACCAGTAGCTCCGTAGGCCCTGCCGGAAGATCGATAGCCACAAGCCCACGGCTGGCAGCGAGCAATTTGGCCGAAGTGACGTAGCGGTTGCCCGCGCCGAACAGCTTGTAGGCCTGGGGTACTGACTCGGTGCCATATGCCATGGCGGCGATAGCCTGCGCTCCCCCCAGCTTATACACCTGCCGCACCCCGAGCATATCGGCTGCCAGCAGGACATAAGGGCTAACTTTCCCATCTTGGCCCGGCGGGGAGCAGATGGCGATCTCCCAGCATCCGGCCAGTTGTGCAGGCACCACGTTCATTATCACCGATGATGGGTACGAAGCCTTACCGCCGGGCACATAGATGCCCACCCGCTCTGTGGCCCGCCATACTCTCCAGGCACTAACTCCCTCTTGCACCTGCACAGGATTCTCCTTGCTAACGTGCGTTCTGTGGAAAACCGCAACGTTACGCGCTGCCTGCTCTATAGCCTCTATGAGTGCGGGTGGTGCGGTGTGCCGCGCTTCCTCGAACTCTGACGGGCTGGAGAGTATATTTTCTATTTCCACGCCATCGAAGCGTGCTGTGTATTCTCGCAGAGCATCGTCTCCCCGGTCGCGCACGTTGTCCATGATCTGCGTGATGGCCGGCAATATCTCGTCGAACGAACCGTGCGCCCGCTGGAGCACTCGTTTCCTGTTTTCGAGCGTTAGCTCCGCCAGTAGCTGTACCTCTATAGTCATTCTGTTACCTCGCTGTAACGCTTGGACGCCGAGCAAGCCGATGCGCCCTTGCGTTTCGTCTCTCTTAGATCATCCTTCGTCCAACCTACTGCTTCACAGTAAGAGCTTGTCTATGGGGGTGACCAGTATCTCGCTGGCACCGACCTCGCGGAGCCGTTCGACGATTTCCCAGAAGTCTTCCTCGCGGATAGCAGTATGCACGGCCACCCAGTCGGGATCGAGCAGTGGCATCACAGTGGGCGACTTGAGACCGGGCGTGATCTCCTGGATGTGAGGGAGCGCAGAGCGGGGAGCGTTCATCATGATGTACCTGTAGCGTTGAGCCGAGATGGAGGCTTTGATGCGCGTCAGCAGGCGGCTGATTTGCGGCCCTTTTTCGGGGTTGCTCAAGGCGTTTGGGTCTGCGGCCACCACGGCTTCGGAGTCCAGGATTGTGTAAATTGGTACCAGATCGTGCAGCAGGAGTGTGCTGCCGGTGGCTGAAAGCTCTACTATGGCATCGGCTATGCGCATCGCGGGTGCGATCTCCACAGAGCCACTCAGGGTGACGATCTCGACCGGCACCCCTTTCTCGGCAAAGAACCTCTTGGCGGATTTTGGATACGACGTGGCGATCTTCTTGCCCCATAGCTGTTCGATTTCGCCTATGCCACTCTCCTTGGGCACCGCGACGAGTAGCTGGCAGAAGCCGAACCCCGGAGCTAGTAACTCCTCAACCTGTACGCCTTCCTCGAATAGGAGATTGCGACCTACGATGCCGAGGTCCACCACGCCACTGCTGACATACTGCGGGATGTCGTCGTCCCGACCATACATGATGTCGAGGGGGAAGTTGCGGCAGCTAGAAAAAAGGCGCTGCTCATAGCTATCGAACTCAAGCCCTGCGTGCCGCAGCAGCGCCAGAGTCAGTTCGGTGAGTCTACCTCTACGCTGCACTGCCAGCTTCACACGGGCGGATTTACCGCCTTCTACTGTGTCACGCCTGATACGGTTTTCCTCTACTGTACCCAGTTCCATACCCGCCTCCTTTCGTGTTACGGATAAACAAAAAGCCCCCAGCACACATACGTGCTCGGGGGCGAAAGGCGCTGCAAAAGTGCGGCGACCCTAAGCCCCACCTCCATGATGATGAACGACAGCGAAATCTATGGCATGGCGAAACAGGGCCTCGATTGTTGGGGCCACCGGAGCCGTTGCGTACTTTGTTCCACTGTGGTTAGTCATAGTTCATCTACCATCAGGTGAGCCTGTGCAGGCCGCTTTTTAGTGTGTTGGCACTCTTGTGGATTATTGTAACAGTTGCGCGGCGACAACGCAAGTGCGACTTTGACAGGGGAGTGATTAATAAAAAAGACACAGATTACCTTTGAGGCGAGGATTTGCAAGG
>JBBSIK010000454.1:0-2871 GCA_038232115.1 Chloroflexia bacterium | reverse complement strand
GGCGTTTAGCACTTTGGGGCGGTTTAGCTGGATGGTGGTGACCAAGCCCTCCGATGTAAGCAAGACGGAGCTATACTGCTGATCAGCCATTGGCCGCACCCTCCTGCTCCGTGCCGCATACGCCGCAGAAATGGTACTGAGCAGGCACATTCGAGCCGCAATTTGTGCAAGTTCTGCTGCCTGCCGCCATATCCGCTCGGAGCTTCCCGTAATCTACTTCGCGCTTGTCGTAGAAGGATGCCAGACCCTCAGCGGTCTCCTCTGCATCGGCATGCACGGATAGCCAGTCGCGCGCGTGGCCCACCGTCATATTCCAGGAGAAGTCGCGCCAGAAGTTGGTCTGTTGTTTGGCGTAGCGAAATACCTCCGGCATCTTGTTGAGCAGCTTCTTTGCCATCGTGTCTATGGCATCGTCTAGCTGCTCTGCGGGCACCACCTGGTTGACCAGGCCCCACTCGAGGGCCTTTTGTGCGTCAATCGGCTCGCACAGCCAGAGCATCTCTCTGGCCCGCCGGTCGCCGATGATGATGGGCAGCCACTGGGTAGCGCCGCCCGCCGGGACGGAACCGCGCCCCGTGCCCACCTGCCGTATCGTGACGTGGTCGGCGGCTATTGCGAGGTCGCAGGCTATATTGAATTCGTTGCCGCCGCCCACCACCATGCCGTTGAGCCGCGCCACGGTGGGCTTGCCGATGTTGCGTAGACGGTCATGCGCTTCGATGAACGAACCCATCCACTTCCAGTAGTCTGCCCGTTTGCGGAGGAACTGTTCCTGCTCCCTCAGATCAGCGCCCGTGCAGAAGGCTCGGCTACCAGCGCCTGTGAGCACCAGCACGCCCACCGAGTCGTCATAAGATGCATCCTCGAAGGCTCGGCTCATCTCCTTGAGCGTATGGAAGTCTGTGGCATTGAGAACGTCTTCGCGGTTGATGGTTACGGTTGCGACACCGTCTGCCTTTGAATATATGATGCGGGAGAAGCCTAGTTCTTCGGGTGGAAGCCCCACAGGGTAGTCGGGATAGTTCACGGCTGTCCTTCCACCTCACCATAGAACATGGTGACATATTCGCGGGCGAAACCCATCAGGTCCTTGCCCGCGGCTCGATTCTCCTCCGAACCCATGGCAGCGTCGAACGTTTCCTTGTCTCGGAAATACATTTCGACGAGCATATAGTATTCAGGCTCGCCGCGAAAGGCATGGAGGTTACGAGTAACTTCCATTCTTTCGAGACCGGGCACCTTCTGCATTAGCGGGGCATGCACACCGGCGTAGTGGGAGTCGAATGCTTCGGTGTTCTCGGGGCGCTTGAAGAGGGCCGCCAGTTTTATCATCGTTCTACCTCCTTGTAGAATGCTGGTCTTTATCGTCAAAGGGAAAGGGTCGCGCTATACTGGAAGGACCACGGTACATTTTACATCATTCGACGAATCGGGCCACCCCGTGATTAACCGGCGATTACCCACATCTCTGACTATGCCGATTGCATCCGGGCACTAAAGTCACGGGCAACGGTTACGAAGTCCGCATGGCGGACTGGGCTTGGTTACAGCACTAACTTAGTCGCATGGGGCGACTTTGTAATCGTTGCCTGCGGTTTCAATCGCCGGGACAATCAAAGGTGTGAGTGATCATTCGTAATTGACGCTACCGGCGCACACATGCTATAGTTAGCTCGCTACACGCCACAAAGGAGTTGCTCAAGCACGTGCCTCGCGTAATCAAAATCAACCACATAGGGCTTGCCACGGCCAGCCTGGAGAACGCCCTTGGCCTGTTCCGCGATGGCTTCGGTCTGCCGGTGGAGGGCAATGAAACGATAGCCGGTGATGCTGTGCGCGTCTCTTTCCTGCCTATCGGTGAGTCGAGATTGGAACTACTCGAACCGGACGGCGCGGAAGGGCCTGTGCAGAAGTTCTTGACCAATCGCGGGCCGGGGATACACCATATTTGCATAGAAGTGGAAGACCTTCCGGGGCTGCTGCGCCAACTCTCCTCCAATGGCATCGAGCTAATCGACTCGGAGCCGAGGTGCGGGTCCCACGGCAGCCTGGTGGCCTTTGTACACCCGAAGTCGGCGAACGGTGTGTTGATAGAGCTAGTAGAGTCGGGCAGCCTCACCGGCGATTATCATTAGACTGGATTAAGGAGCGGTAAATGCTCGAAGTTGAGCGCACCAATCCCGGTGAGACACCCACGCAGCTACCGCTAACATACGGCAGCTACCTTCGCGTGCCTGACCTGTTAGCTTTGCAGACGCCACTTGGACCGCCGGACGCCACAGATGAGATGCTGTTCATCATTTCGCAGCAAGTGCAAGAGCTGTGGTTCAAGCAAATTCTCCACGACCTGCGCCTCGTCATCACCAGGCTGAACACAGGCGAACTGCCCGCCGCTATTCATCTACTCAGGCGCATCAACTCTATACTTGGTGTGCTGGGCGATGAGGTTCGTGTCCTGGCGGCAATGCCTCCACAGGAGTTCCAGCGTTTTCGCCATGTGCTATCCTCCTCCAGCGGATTCGAGTCTAGCCAGTTCCGAGAGCTTGAGCTAGCTTCCGGCCTGCGCGAGCCTACCTTCCTGAAGCTGATCGAGAAGCACATAGACGTTGCCGACCTCCGGTCCCGTTGGCCGCAGAGCCTGCACGACGCATTTCTTCTTCTGCTGTCCGACTTATCATCGGACCACGCGGATGCTGTCGTCAGGATATACAACCATGCTATGGAGTTTGGCGAGCTTTTCCTGGTGGCTGAGGCGTTGAGCGAGTACGAGGTCTTGTTCAACGAGTGGCGCTTTCACCACGTGAAGTTGGTGGAGCGCACAATAGGTGATAGGGCTATGGGCACGGTAGGCTCAGCAGGAGCAGGCTATCT
>JBBSIK010000453.1:0-2875 GCA_038232115.1 Chloroflexia bacterium | reverse complement strand
GAGCAGGCGCATCGTCAGCGCGGGGGAAATAAGCAGCAAGAGGATGGGTATAACTCCGAACACACCGCGCATACTCGCATCGCCCCCTGTGGCGCTAGAGGCGAAGAAAAGGCCGGTAATCACCAGCCAGAAGGCCACTATTATATATGCGACAGGCGAAACGAAGTAGGAGCGTAGTTCTTTGCCTGCGATGTAGAGGGCATTTCTCATCCTCGTGTCCTCCGCTTCGTGACGACTCGCTCGCGCACTATCGGCGCTGCTACTGCGACAGGCTCTCCGCCGGCATCGCTTTCCCCGTCGTGGTACTCGTCTTCGCCGAACGACTCCTCTTCCAGTGTGGCCTGCTCGTCCTGGGTAATGACGTTGATGAATATGTCCTCCAGAGTGGGCTTGAACACTCGCAACTCTAGCAGCCGGTTGCCGGAGTTCACAACAGCCGAAGCCACAGCCGACCGGATGTCGTTGCCTGCGCGACTGTCGATTTTATATGTGTACTCTCCAACAGGTAAAGCATCTGAGATTGCTGGCTGAGTGCCATCGCTCACACCATTAGCGAGTCGCACCTGTGCGACTCCGGGGGCCGCGCGCAGGGCAGCCAGTATGTCTGCGGGCGAGCCGCCTACTTCCACCTGCACGGTCTGCACGTCAGTAGAGGTGCTGGCAAGATGTAGCGGCGTATCCACGGCCACCAGATGGCCCCGGTTGATAATCACCACGCGATTGCAAACCATGCTTACCTCGGGCAAGAGGTGGGTGCTCAGGATAACCGTGTGGTCCTGTCCAAGTTCCTTGATAAGATCGCGTACCCCTGTGATCTGCACGGGGTCGAGGCCCACAGTGGGTTCGTCAAGAATGAGCACATCCGGATTGTGCAGCATAGCCTGGGCAAGCCCAACACGCTGCCGAAAACCACGTGACAGAGCGCCGATCTGCTTGTTCGCCACTTCGAGAATATTGAGCCGGTCCATCACCGAAAAGATGGTGGCCTTGCGCTCGCGCTTGTTGTGCATTCCCGCGATACGGCCTCGAAAGTCGAGGTATTCAAAAGGGGTAAGCTCTGTGTACAGAGGCACCGTCTCAGGCAGATAGCCGAGGTGTTTGCGCGCCTCCAATGACTTATCCGCCACATCATACCCCGCCACGCGCACAGTCCCCGTCGTCGCCGGTATGAAACCGGTGATGATGCGCATGGCGGTGGTTTTACCCGCGCCGTTGGGTCCAAGGAACCCCAGAATCTCGCCTTTTTCGACATTGAAGCTGATGTCGCGGAGGGCGTGAAAAGCTCCGTAGTCTTTAGTCAGGTGCTCCACCTCTATCATGAAGAGAGGTCCTCGCTTTCAGGCATTTATCACCCTTGTTATATATGGGAATGGGAAGTTTGGCCGCGAGTATTTCGACGCTCAACATTGCATTGTAGCTAAAGCTCACACTGCTTGTCAAGGAAATAGTGGGTTCTGAGTAGAAGGTGAGCGTGTCTGGCTCGGCTGACTTTTGTGAAGCGTTGCCTACGATGGGAGATATGTGGGCAACAAAAAAAGCAGCCCATGTTGGAGGCTGCCTCTTATCTGGTAATCTGCTGCCGCTATCGCCCAGCGGTGATGTAGTAACAGCTCCACTGTCCTTGCATGCCAATGCTCCAGGCCTTAGCAGTCGCAAAAATCTGCGAGCGGGCGTCCCACTGGCTGCTGTTTCGATAAGGGTTCCAGCTACCGCGCCAGGTGGACGTGGCATACTGAAATAGCCCGTGGTACGTGCCACCCGGAGAGGAGACGCTTGGATTCCCGCCCGACTCGCAGAGCATGGTGCGGTACATCTTATCAGCCGACTGAGGATATGGGTACTTGGCGCGAGCTTCGTCGATCCACTGTCTGTACTGCGCCAGGTTCGACACGGATGCTGCTTCGGCCCTGCCCGGCATACTGGCAGCAAAGGTGAAGAGCGGCGCTAGGAGCGCTGCCGCGAACACCAGCATAAAGAACGATCTGGACCGCAGGCTCCGAAAAAGGGTCTGCTCTTTCATCTATTTCCTCCTTGCATAAAGAAACCGTGCGCCGCTCATAGAACCAGGCGGCACACGGTTATATACAGGAGGCGCCGATTACGAGTCAATGGATATGACTCAAATTGGTGTGCTGAAAGTAGTAGTTTATGGCAAAATTACGTAATCTGCATTATAGAAGCACGGTGCCTCTATGTTTTCAGCCTGTCCACCAGCCTAGAATAACGGAGCGTCGCGGTATTATTTTGCACCGCCCGCTTTACCGCATCAGGGGAGCCTGCAAGTACCACTAGATGCTTTGCGCGACTGACTGCCGTGTACAGCAAATTTCTCTGTAACAGGCGACCCTGCTGCAGAAGCACCGGCATAACCACGGCAGGATATTCGCTGCCCTGCGCCTTGTGTACCGATATGGCGTAGGCATGCGTAAGCTCGTCAAGCTCCTGAAAGGTGTACTCGACGGTCCACTCAGCGTCGAAGCTCACGAGTACACGCTGCTCCTCCAGATCAATGCGCACGATTCGGCCAAGCTCGCCATTGGACACCTGCCGGTCGTAATCGTTTACCACCTGCATGACCTTATCACCCACCCGGAAGATGCGCCCCCCGAAGCGACGTTCTTCCCTGGTAGGCGAAGGCGGGTTGAGCACTGCCTGCAAGTTAATGTTGAGGGCATCTACGCCACAAACGCCGGCATATGTAGGGGCGATGACCTGGATGTCGTCTAAAGGGTCGAGCTTGAAGTGCTGCGGCAAGCGGCGTGTAGCAAGGTCCACAACAAGCTGGGCGCACTCCGCAGGGTTTGGCTGGGCCACGAAGAAGAAGTCCATGATGCCCTTGCCTGTGCGCGGCGGTTTGCCCGCGTTGATCAGGTGG
>JBBSIK010000452.1:0-2887 GCA_038232115.1 Chloroflexia bacterium | reverse complement strand
GCCATGGGCATTGGCAGCGTGGCGGGTGGGCTGAAGGTGACGGAAACGTTAGCGGTGCGCGTCACAAAGATGGATCACTACGAAGGCCTCGCGGCTAACATGGTCACTGCGCTCCTGGTGGGTCTCGCATCACCATTGGGGGTTCCGGTCTCAACCACCCACGTCAGCAGCGGCTCAATTATCGGCGTAGGCCTGACAGGGGGTGCGCGCAAGGTGCAGTGGCGCACGGTGAGAGACATGGCGCTAGCATGGCTGGTCACCGTGCCGGTAGCCGGCCTTATGGCCGCGCTGACATATACGGTGCTCGGAATCGCTCTTGCTTAGAGGTTAACACGAAGTAAAAAGAGTAGTATCCGGAAGAGGTGGGGGATAGATGGCCAAAAAGTACGACTACGATCTTGTGGTGGTGGGTGCCGGTTCGGCCGGGTTGGTGGCGGCTGCCTATGCCTGCCGCTTGGGTGCCCGTGTGGCGCTTGTTGAGAAGGCGCGAGTGGGTGGGGACTGCACCTGGACGGGCTGTGTGCCGAGCAAGGCCCTCATCCATGTGGCTCGAGTAGCACATGCGGCAGGGACCGCTCATGAGTACGGCGTTGGCGATGCTGACTGGTGCTCCAAAGCCGACATGGAAAAGGTACGCGCTTACATCCACAAGACTATCGCCGACGTATACAGCGATGAAACGCCTGAACTGCTGCGGGCAGAGGGCATAGACGTGATAATGGCGGAGGCTCGGTTCCTCGATCCGCACACTCTCCAGGCGGGCGATCGCGTGCTGAACGCCTTGGCGTTCCTCCTCTGCACCGGCGCTCACCCTTCGCTTCCTCACACCCCTGGGCTTGACACGGTGCCCTACCTCACTTATGAGCAGCTTTTCGGCAACAGCAAACTGCCGGATCATCTGATAGTGGTCGGCGGTGGGCCTATAGGCCTGGAGATGGCGCAGGCATACAGAAGGTTTGGGGCGAGGGTGACTGTCATTGCTTCACGTCTTCTACCCAAGGAAGAGCCAGAAGCAAGGTACGTGCTGGAAACTGTCTTTGCACGTGAGGGTGTTGAGTGGGTCCGAGGCCGAGCGTCGGCCTTCCGCCGAGGTGGGGGCACGATAATCGTCACCGTTGGTGACCGCGAGCTATGCGGTGATATGCTGTTGGTGGCGACCGGGCGCACACCCAACGTCGAAGGTCTAGAGCTCTCGAAGGCGGGAGTCACCTACTCGCGTAAAGGCATACGTGTGAATGCGAAGCTGCAAACAAGCGCCGAGCATATCTACGCGGCAGGCGACTGCACGGGTGGGCCGCAGTTCACGCACTATGCGGGTTGGCAGGGCTTCCAGGCCGTGCGCAATATCCTGCTCTTAGGTAGCAGTTCGGGTGTGAGTGATAAGGTGCCCTGGGTTACGTACACCGACCCCGAAATAGCACACGTGGGCTGTACAGAGGCCGAAGCGCGGGAAGAGCACGGTAACGATGTTGTAATAGCCATGCGAAAGATGGACAGGGTTGACCGCGCGGTCACCGACAACAGCCGCGACGGGTTCATCAAAGTCGTTCACAAGAAAGACGGCACCCTTGTGGGCGCAACGATTGTAGCTCCGAGGGCGGGTGAGGTGATAGCCGAGTTTGCGCTTGCCCTCACGAAGGGGATGAAGACGGGCGATCTGGCGGGCACCATTCACCCATATCCTACCTACTCCACACCTGTCCAGCAGATGGCCTCCGACGTGACATTCGACAGTTTCCTGTGCAGCGTGCCGGGCAAGGTGATAAGGCGGCTATCGGGTCTTCCAACCCTCGATTCGACTCAGGCGCAGTAAGCACATGATGCGAGGCTAGCCGAGTGAAGCACAAAAAAGTGGTAGTGATCGGGCCCGGGCACAACGGGCTGGTGGCCGCGTGCTATCTGGCCCGGGCCGGTCTCGACGTGCTGGTGTTGGAGGGGACGAGCAAGCCCGGAGGCGGTTCGCGCACTGAGGAGCGCATACCCCGCTTCCTCTTCGATATGCACTCGGTGGCCCACAACATCATCAACATGACGAGCATCCCCCAGGAACTGAATTTAGCGGGCGCGGGCCTCGACTATATTGAAATGGATCCCTTCTCGGTAGCCATCCGGCGAGACGGCAGGCGGATACGGTCCTACCGTTCCGTCGAAAAGACTGTGGCTTCGATTGCCGAGCACAGCCCCGCCGAGGCCAAAGCGTATGCCCGCTTTATCGACATTGCCACGCCATTAATACGCCTGCTGCTGCCCGGCATCACAGGCGAAGGGGGACTCAGGGAAGTGCCCGCGCGCTTACGGCATCTGACGTCTGCGGTCAAGCAAGGTGGCGGTCCTGCTGGTCTCGTGCATGAGGTTCTCAGCCCATACGAGGCAATGCTTACCCGCCAGCTGAGGAGCGATCTCACTCGCGGCCCCGTCAGTGCGTTCGCCGCGCACGCCAGCGTGGGTCCGCAGACTACTGGCGGTGCGCTCTTTGCCTTTTGGCAGGCTGCTTACCACCTTTTCGGGCAGTGGCACGCTCGAGGCGGGTCGGTCGCCCTCATTGATGCCCTCATCGTGCGGCTCCGTTCGTATGGTGGAGATGTGCGCTGTTCTGCTCCGGTTGGTCGTATAGAAGCACGTGGTGGGTGGGTCAGGGGCGTAATGCTGGAGAGTGGCGAGAGAATAGAGGCGGATGCCGTAGTAGCGGCTATAGACCCTCGTGTGACGTTACTCAACTTGCTCGATCCACCGGCACGTGGGCGGTTGCGCCGCGATATAGAGTCAGCTCATGCCTCAAACGCAGTACAGGCACTCGTGCATATTGCAACTAACGGCCTGCCTGCCTATGCTGATGCCACACCAGACGACTATCATGGCCTTCAAAGTTTTGTTGACACGCTTTATG
>JBBSIK010000451.1:0-2918 GCA_038232115.1 Chloroflexia bacterium | reverse complement strand
ACCTGCAAATGACGTATAATAACAGGCAGGCTTTCCGCCATTGCTTTCTTTAGACATGCGCTGAACTGTGGCACAGGATGCGCAGTACGTACTTACGCAATACGCAAGAGGAGTCGATAAACACACATGCTCAAGATCAGGCTGCGCCGCATGGGCGCTATCAGGCAACCGCATTATCGCATCGTCGTGGCCGACGCTCGCGCGCCTCGTGATGGCGCCTTCCTGGAGACACTCGGCAGCTATAATCCACTGACCAACCCGTCTACCATTAACATTGATGTCGCCAAGTACGAAGAATGGAAGAAGAAGGGTGCGCAGCCTACAGAAGCTGTAGTAAGCCTGGTGAAGCAGTACAACAAGGCTGTTCGTCTGGGTACCCAGGCCCCGACCCCACTCAACAAGAAAGCCCAGCGTGCCCAGGCTGCTGCCGCCCGCGATGCCGCCGCTGCCGAGGCTCAGGCGACCACCGAGACCGAGACTCCTGAAGCCGAGGCTCCTGAGGGTCCGATGGCTTCTACCGCTGAGGCTGGTGGCGACGTGAATATCGATCCTACCGCAGCCCAGGTTGCCCCCTCGGCAGACGACATTGTGGTGCCGGAAGATGTCATCTCTGCCCCTGACGGTTTGGCCGCAGGCACAGGCACCGGACCCGGAGGCGAGACCGGCGAGACCACCGGCACCACAAGCCATCACGGGTAGAGAGTGAAACGTGATGAGGTTCGCTAGACATAGCTGCCGCGTTGCAACAGAATCCATTTAGTAAGACGCATCACGTTTCAGAAAGCGGAGTTGACCATGAAAGACCTTGTAGAGTACATAGCCAAAAACCTGGTGGACAAGCCCGAAGCTGTGCAGGTGAGCGAGCATCGTGGACAGTATATTGTGCGTATTGACCTTCGTGTAGACGAGGAGGACAAGGGCAAGGTGATCGGGCGCGAAGGGAAGATCGCGCGTGCTCTGCGTGCCGTGGTGAATGCGGGCGCCTCCCGCGAAGGCAAGCGCGGCGTCCTTGAGATTGGCTGAAATACCCCGCACTGCTTTATGCCATGAACGGCGATACACCAGATCAGGCGAATACTGTGAGTGAGAGTGGAGGGGAGGAACTATCCCCCTCCACTCTCGACTCATACTCTCGTTCCTCTCGCCGACCTGCTCAACTTGCCGGCGACCCGGAATACCAGCCTGAATATCTGATTGTAGGTCAGGTGGTCGCGCCGTTCGGCCTTATGGGGGAGATGAAGGTCAATATCATGACCGAGTTTCCCCAACGTTTTGCCAGTATGGATGAACTGATGCTAGCGCCATACTCATACATGCAGCCTGGCCTCGCACCCACCGGCTCGGTTGATCCAAAGGCTGCCGTATTCCCTTCAAGTGTGGCCCCCCGCCTGCGTACCAGGCCAACCCAGCAAGGCTTTCGCCCCCCTGCGGTGCCCACTCCGTTCCATGTGGAGAGGACGCGTATACACAAGGGCCAACTGCTGCTCAAGCTGGCCGGGGTGGCAGACCCTGAGACTGTTGACCTGTTGCGTGGCTATTGGGTGATTGTGCCCATCGCACAGGCCAAGAAGCTGCCCAAAGGCTCATATTACCTGTATCAGATAGTGGGCCTCGATGTGTACACCACCGAGCGCGAGCACCTGGGCAAGATAGTGGACGTGCTTACTCTCACCGCTAACGACGTTTACGTGGTGCGCGGCCCCGGTGTCAAAGACCCTACAGGCGAGCTACTCGTCCCCGCTATCAGGTCGGTAGTCAAGCGCATGGAGATGAAGCGCGGCAGAATCGTTATAGCTCCTCTCTCGGAGTGGACGTGACACTTCCGACTTTTGAAGCATAACCGATAATTGCCAGCTTAGAGGTACAGCCGTGGTCTTTATAGTTTCGATCATACTGTTTGTCTTCGTTATGGGCTATCTCGACTCGCGCCTGCGATGGCCGAAGCCCAACGATAAGACACCCAAATACGTGAGCATAGCCGAACGTAGCAAGACGCTACGACGCTAGCGAATCCAAACTTCCAAGTTAAAAGTTGAAAGTTACTCAACCTTACTTTCAGCTTTCGACGCGTAACTCTCCGAGGGAGGAAATCGTGTTAGCTGGGCATTTCGGGCTGGCAGCGGCTGTGAAGGCTCGTGAGCCACAGTTGCCTATGTGGTCGCTCATGTTGGCTACGCAGTTGCTTGATGTTCTGTTCCTGGTCCTCTATGGGTTGGGATTTGAAGGGTTCAGATCGGCTACGGGTGGACGCGTAGGCTACGGCGATCTTTATATAATGGCGGACTACAGCCATTCTCTGGTTGGCGCGCTTGCTGTCAGCTTTGTGGTGATGGTAGTGACGATGATCGCATGGGGGCGGCGCAACGGCCTCATCATCGGCTTCATGGTCTTTTCGCACTGGCTCCTCGACTTGCTGGTACACCGCCCTGATATGCCCATCTTGCCGGGTAACGCCGGCAACCTGCCTCGTCTGGGCCTCAGCCTCTGGGCTATTCCCTGGTTGAGCGCGCTGGTGGAATTGTGCATTGTGCTAACGGGCGCCTATCTCTATTACCACGCGGCGATGCGCAGTGCGGTCAGAGCGGAGAGAGCCGACGCTAAGGCAAGCCCTGCGGTCTCCAGGGCTGAAGGAGGCTATCGGCAGCACGCGCTCTTCAGCGCAGTGGTTATGCTCGTGCTATTGCTGGGGACACTCGCCGGTGACTTCTTTCTTGGTGGCTAGAGCCAGCGCGAGCGTCACAGAACAAGAGATAAAATGCCGGTGTTTTTAGGCGCACCGGCATTTTATCTTTTACAACTGCTGGCACGGGTCATGCACCGATTATGTTGCGCGCTGCCGAATGCCAAAGACTGGCCGAGCGTGAAAGTAGGCTGTGGGCCTGCTTTCCTGAGCAGAATAAGGAGCGATAATGAAGGTT
>JBBSIK010000450.1:0-2955 GCA_038232115.1 Chloroflexia bacterium | reverse complement strand
GCCCGGCTGCGGCGTCGTCGAACGTCCAACCTATGTCATCGTGCGAGCGGACATAGTTCACCCAGGCGCAACACTCACCGATTTTGAATCGCTCTCGCATGGAAAGCTGGAGCAGTTTCACGTCGCGTGTGGCAAGGCTCTCCCAGAGTAGCGCCATGAGCAGCGGATTATACGAAAGCTGGCATTCGTGTTCGCCTATATACTTGATCACTTCGTCGGGGTGGACTATAGCCTCCGACTTGAACAGCAGAGCAGGGGCCGCGATCCGACACACGGCGTTGAAAGCCTGGATCAGCATGTGTGCTTCGGGCAGGTTCTCGCAGTCTGTACCCAGTTTCTTCCAGACGAACGCTAGAGCATCAAGGCGTAGCACCTCAGCCCCCTGGTTTGCCAGGAAAAGCATCTCCTCAGCCATGCGGTTGAACACAACAGGGTTAGAGTAGTTGAGGTCCCACTGGAAGCTGTTGAACGTAGTCCACACCCACCCATCTATACCGGGAATATACGTGAAGCTGCCGGGACGCTGATCGGGGAATATCTCACGCAGCGTGCGTTCATAGGCATCGGGCATGGCACGGTCGGGAAACATATAGTAGTAGTCCTGGTACTCAGGGTCGCCCACGAGCGCCTTTTTGGCCCATGCATGCTCGTCCGACGTGTGGTTGAAGACGAAGTCAAGCACCAGACTGATGCCATTCTGCCTCAACTCTGTCGCAAGCGCCGACAATTGCTCCATAGTGCCCAGCTTCGGGTCTACTGCTCGATAGCTGCTCACCGCATAGCCACCATCGCTGTTGCCTGCGGGCGCACAGAACAACGGCATCAAGTGAAGATACGTGAGGCCGAGTGCTTTGAAGTAGGGGATGCGCTCATGCACTCCCCGTAGATTCCCGGCAAACAGGTCCACGTACAACACGCCACCCACCATGCGTTCCGATTGGAACCAATGTGGACTGCCCTCTCTCTCCAGGTCGAGAGCCTTCATCTCGGCAGGACGCGCGAACCACATGCGGGCCGTCATAGCAAGCAGTTCTTCCAGGTGATAGTAGAAATCGAAATGCCCGCCATATAACGGCAACAGTGTCTTAAACAGATCACCAAAGTGCCACGTGAGACGTGTCTTAAATGCGCTCCACTGAGTCTGGTCCGCACCGGCGAACAGTGTTTCAAGACGCGGCATGAGGCGCGAAAGAGTAACTTCTATTTGTCGCTCGGTCTGATCTCTGGGCATGTTGCTATCACCTCTTTACATAGTGGCTATGTAGATGTGTGCGGCGAGAACCACACATATTATACGCGCCAGTCGGAGGGAGGAGTAGAGGAGTAGTGGTTGGTGGCTAACCAAGAACTCCACTGGATACGCTAAACCCCTTTTTGTATAATGCCACATATTATCAGGACTTTCGCTTGTGACGCCCGAACCACAGTTTAATTGGGCGCAAATTAGGCGCTGCACTTGCTACCTCGGTAATGCCAAATCTCAAAGATGGAGAGGTCACATCATGGATAACGCAACCGCGAAGAAGGCACTCCGCATGTTCACATATGGCCTGTATGTGGTTACTAGTGCGACCGAGGGAGAAGAAGCAGCGATGACGGCCAACTGGGTATGCCAGGTGTCGTTCGAACCAAGAATGGTAGCCGTTTCAATCGAGAAGGACGCCCACTCCCTGATGGTTATAAGGCGTAGTGGTGTGTTCGCGGTAAACGTGTTGGAGTATGGCAGTCGAGAATTGGCGGCGCAGTTTAGTCGCCTTACCTCCAAGGTCGGCAACAAGTTGGAAGGATACAGCTACACACTGGGCACTCTGGGCTGCCCGCTGCTCCCCCATGCGCTCAGTTCCATCGAATGCAGGGTGGTGCTCGACAACCCCATGGGCGATCACGTGTTGATTGTGGGTGAGGCGGTCAATGCTTCAGTAAATCGTGATGGCGATCCGCTCACCATGAAAGAAGCGGGCTTCAAGTACGCGGGCTAGGTTCCAAACGTCAGCGCGCCTCGCTGCCTTAGCGCCTCGTAGAGTGTAATGGACCCGGCGACGGCGGCATTTAGCGAGCCTATCCGACCCACCATCGGTATCTGCAAAGCCCCATCGCAGCGCTCACGCACGAGCCGCCCGACGCCTTTACCCTCGGACCCAACGACAAACCCTAGAGGTCCGCTTAGATCGGCATCCGTGTAGACGAGCGCGCCTTCTTCCTTCTGCAAGGCATAAACCCACATACCCGCCTCTTGAAGAGACTCGATAGCCCTGGGCAGGTTGTTTGCGAGGCACACGGTGAGATGCTCCACTGCCCCGGCAGAAGCGTTTACCACAGCCGGTGTCACTTCCACCTGTCGCCTGTCGAGCATGACCACAGCCGTCACACCCGCAGCTTCCGCAGAGCGCAAGAGTGTGCCGAAGTTCTGTGGGTCCTGGAGCGAATCGAGGATAAGCACGAGTGCCATCGAGCCTGCCGCCTTGCACATCGCTACGACCTCGGCGACGTTGCTGTATTCAAACGGCGCGACCTCAGCTATGACGCCCTGATGGTGGTTGCCCACGCGGGTGAGCGTATCGAGCCTGGCAATGGGGGCGCGCTCCAGCACGATTTTCCTACGACGCGCCTCCGCCTCGATCTGCTGCAAGCGATTTTCCGGTCCGACCTTCGGACCCTTTGCGACCTCCGCCATGAGCACGCGATACACCTTTCGCCTGCCCGCCCGCAGAGCCTCCTCCACCGCGTGCCGCCCATACAACCACTCCGCCACGGGGTTTACTCCTCTAAACCGGCAAAAGAAGAGACGACCCTACGGCCGTCTGCTCTCATGCGCGAATTGACAGGTCTGCTACTCGTCCGAAGACTTGCTTGCAGACGTGTTGGTAGACTTCTCGGACTTCTCAGATTTTGGTTTACTCTCCTCACCAGCAGATGAGGACTTGTCTTCACTGCCGCTATTGCCGCCACTCTTGC
>JBBSIK010000449.1:0-2977 GCA_038232115.1 Chloroflexia bacterium | reverse complement strand
GCAGTCCACTTTCGTCAGGAACGACGAACTCGGGGATACCACCGACCGCCGTAGACACGATCGGTATGTCACTGCCCATAGCTTCGAGCAGCACATGTGGTGTGCCTTCCGTATCAGACGTGAGCATCACAAGATCAGTGGCCGCGTACACTGCGGACATATCACGGGTCAGTCCTGTGAAGACAACCCACCCCTCAAGCCCTAGCGTGGCCTGTAAAGCCTTAAGATTGGCCTCTTGCTTACCGCCTCCTACTAGCAGAAAACGCGCCTTCGGGATATGGCTTGCGAGCTTAGAGCACGTCTCCAGGTAGAGTTCGAACCGCTTCTCCGTAGACAGCCGGCCAACTGCGGTAATCACATAGGCATCAGGTGCAATGCCCCATCGCGCACGAGCCGCCAGCCGCGCCTCCTCAGTTGCCTGGTGCAGCCCCTTTGATGCTAGATAAGCTATGCCAGGCCGCACAACGCTAACTCGATTGGGAGAAAAGCCCCGCGCCAGCAATGTGCGACGCTGCTGCTCAGACACAGTGA
The DNA here is from genome assembly GCA_038232115.1 of Chloroflexia bacterium. Lineage (GTDB taxonomy): Bacteria > Chloroflexota > Chloroflexia > QHBQ01 > JADMIH01 > JADMIH01. The sequence continues at coordinate 2,446 of JBBSIK010000449.1, read as the reverse complement.
TTACATGGTCGCAGTCGCGCAGGGTGACAAACTCCAGCCGTGTGACCACCTTACGCACAAAGTTATCCTGCACCCAGCCATGCACAGTCGCCACGAGCGGCACCCGGCCCCAAGCGCGCGGAAATAGCCGACGCATAAGCCACACAAAATAGTTGGCCCGTTGCCCATGCACATGGATAATCGAAATCTGCTTGCGATGTAGCAATTCGCGTAACCATCTGGACCGCCACTCTAATTCCTGCAAAGGCAGCACGTCGAGGCCAAGCCGCCGTGCTCTGGCACCGAAATCCTGCATAGGATCAGCATCAAGGGCGGGCTGCCGAAGGAGCAAGATAGCAGGATCGAAGTGGCTTCGCGCACGAAGCGCAGGGGCGAGCAAAAGCAGCAACTCCTCCGCGCCACCTGTCTGGCGAGCGTCCACCGTGCGTATGGCATGCAATACCCGCCTCATGGCCGTCGCTCCGGCGTGGCTATGCTTCCAGTGCTGTCTACCTCTCCTGGCATGCGACGAGGCCACTTTGCATGACCCAGCAACCGGCGATAAAACAGGTTGATTGCCATGTAAGCAGGCCCCACTGAGGGCACGGTGAACGCACGCATCACAGAGGGAGAAGTGTTGCCGCTCACAAGCAGCCGAGGCAGAGTAAATAAGTTGCTATTCAGAGAGGCGCGCCCCTGGTCAACAGTGACAGCAGTGGTGCATCCAGCAGCCCGCACGGCCCGCGCTACCCTGCCGTCGTAGTCACCCTGCGGGTAAGCGAAAGCACGGGCCGGTATACCGAGATTGTGCTGCAACGTTTGGCGCGAGCCTTCAAGTTCCGCCCTCAGAGCCTCGGGGCCGTACTGCGTCAGGAAGCCGTGCGTTACAGTGTGCGCGCCTATTTCCAACCCATGAGACACAAGACCCCCGATCTGCTCCCACGTGAGGATCGGTAGTGATGGTAGAGGCACACCACGGTCCGTCCAACAACTCAGCCGCCCGACCATACCTATGATGATGTAAACTGTACCTTTTATGCCGTACCGCTCCATGATAGGAACACCCACAGTCGCCAGGTTGGCGAACCCGTCGTCGAACGTGACGGCGACGGCGCGGGGCGGGAAAGGGCGCTGTTCGGCCAGGTGAGAGGCCACTTGAGACATAGTGAAGGTGGGACAACCCTCCCGTGCCAGAAGCCGCATATGGTCCTCGAAAAGCCTGGGAGGGACAGACAGTGGTGTGCCTAGTTCGTCGAGCGAATGATAGCTGAGAATCGTGATACCACCGTCGCGCATCCTGCTGCCCGCAAGGTAAACAGCCCAGTAGAAGATGGGCATAATGGCGCGCTTTATTTGCATGTAAATGGAGGCTGGTACATAGAAAGGCTGGTGCAGAGCCGCGCAAAGTGTCAAGAGCAGGAAGTGGTTAAGGCAGATAAAAGTAAACCATCACCTATCACCCATTCTAACACAGGGGTCTGCGCGGGACAATTACCCGTATCTCTCATGGAACTAGCCCAATAGGGTGATATATAGACAGGCTGCATCATGTAAAATACAGGTATGCACTTCTATAGCACACCGCACGAGCCATACGCATGAGCACCGGCCTATCGCAAGCGCAACAAGACTCGAACGGCGCATCTCCCAGAGCCGGTGCGGGAGGCATCGGCAAGCAAGCCGCACAGGGGGCTATCTGGAATTACGCGGCTTTCCTGGTCAGCAAGGGCCTGCTTTTCGTAGCCACTCTGATACTGGCCCGCCTGCTCACACCCGCCGAGTTCGGCCTGGTTGGTATGGCCTTGCTGGTCATCACTGTGCTCGACGTACTGCGTAGTTTCGGCATCGGCGCGGCTGTTATCTACTACGGGCGGGAAGGTCCGGAGGTCGCCAATCTCGCATTCGCTCTGAGCAGCGCAGTGGGCATATTCCTCTGTGCGGCTAACTGGGTGCTTGCGCCCGTCACCGTACAATTCTTCAAGACCTCTACCCCCACTGACACCGCCACGGTCACTTCGCTTGTACAGGTGCTCGGTCTGAGCTTGTTGTTCGCGTCTCTGGGCAGCACGCACGATGCGCTCTTGCAGAAAGAGATCAACTACCGCAGGCGCATGGTGCCCGAGGTGGGCCGCACTTTGCTCAAGGGCCTACTGTCGGTGGGGCTAGCGTTCGCCGGATTCGGCGCGTGGAGCCTTGTGTATGGGCAGATACTCGGCGAGGCATGTGCCACCCTACTGCTCTGGTTGGTTACCGGCTGGCGGCCCTCGCTGGTCTTTCGGCGCGACCTGTTCCGCCCGATGCTGGGATACAGCGTGCAAACGATGATGGCAGGTGGCCTGGGTACGCTGCTGTCGGACGTAGACTACTTCATCATAGGCAGCATACTGGGCGAGGCGGCGCTCGGCATCTACACGCTGGCGTTTCGCATACCGGAGCTACTCATTATGAACCTGGCGCAGGCCGTCTC
>JBBSIK010000448.1:0-2984 GCA_038232115.1 Chloroflexia bacterium | reverse complement strand
TGGTACGACAACCCTCTGCACCTCTTTTTGCTGGCAGGGCCGGACTATTCGCAAGCTATAGTTCAAACGACTAATCCCGAAATCTGGGAGCGTGCCCAACACACCCCCGCCCCCCATGCTGATGTCCACGGCTACAAGACCGTCGGCGAGATCATGGCTGATCTCAATCCTCTCACGGGCGCACTGTACCTGGCGGGCCTGCAGATGACGCGCACAGCACGTGAAGCATACGTCTTGATAGGCGCTAAATATCCGCACCCTGAGACGGTGATCCCCGGCGGCATGAGCACGACGGTGAACATATCTGTCTTCAACGAGGTGTTCACGCGCCTGCGGCAACTGTTCGACTATTGCAAAAAGACGGCATACATATGGGACGACATCGTTGATTTCTTCTATGATGTGAACCCGGAGTACAAGAAGGTAGGCCAAAGACCTGCCAACATGATAGATACGGGCATCTGGGACGATCCCTTCGCGTATGACGGCACCTACGCGAACTGTAACGAATGGGGTGACAGGCGCTGGGCCACCCCCGGCGTGATCGTGGACGGCGAGCTTGTTACCACGAAACTACAGGCTCTCAACATCGGCCTCGAAGAGTTTGTAGAGCACTCTTACTATGAGAACTGGGATACCCCCCGCTTCCCTACGGACCCCGCGGGCAACCCGATCAGCCCTCATCACCCGTGGAATAAGGAGACCAAGCCGCGCCCCGTAGGCCAGAACTGGCGCGAGAAATATTCGTGGTCCACGGCACCGCGCTGGGACCGCAAGGTCATGGAAGCTGAGTGCGCGGCCCGCCTGTGGAATACGGCGGCTGGGGGTGTCTTGCCCCATACCCGCTTCTTGCACGCGACAGGCAGAAGCCTGAGGATGCACGTGCCGGAGAGCACACTACCCGCTATGGATATGGAGTGGCATATCCCCGACGTGTGGAACGCCTTTGAGCGCAACCGGGGCCGCGCTTACCATCTCGTCATGACGACCGTGGTGGCGTTTGACAACTGGCTAATCTGCATGGATCTATTAAAGCAGGGTAAAACAAAGGTGCATACGCCCTTCGAGTCGCCGCGCAAAGGGACGCAGATCGGTGTGGGCTTCTGGGGCGCCGGTCGAGGGTATCTTACTCACCACGCGACCATAGATAACGGTGCGCTCAGCAACTACCAGATCCTGACACCTTCAACGTTCAACGCCAGCCCGAAAGACCCGTGGGGGCAGCCAGGGCCTTACGAAGAGGCAGTGCTCAATACGCCGATACTTGAGAATTTCTCAAGCGAGGCGGACTACAAAGGCATAGATATACTGCGCACCATTCGCAGCTTTGACCCGTGTATGCCTTGCACAACTCACATCCACGTGGACGGGTCCAACCGGGTGATCTCGCGGGAGGTCAATACGTGCGCGTGCGGCATAGATGACTGACGGAGAGCACATCCTGATCGGCTGCGTTGGCCACCCGTTCCTGCGGGATACTTCCGTAGGACCGACGCTTCTGCCCGCCCTGAAGGAAATGGATTGGCCGGACGGTGTCGAGATTTACGATATACACTTCGGGCCAATCCACGCTGTGCAGTGGTTAGAGGAAACTCCAGGCTACTACAGTCGCGTAGTCTTCCTGTCGGCTGTAAAGCGAGATCGTGAGCCTGGGTCCGTTTCCCTCTACCGGTGGGACCACGCCCTACCTGACGCTGCCGAGATTCACGAGCGAGTGTGCGAAGCGGTAACAGGGATAATAGGCCTGGAGAATCTCCTCATTATAGGAGAGCACTTCCGTGTCTGGCCCGCTGAGGTGGCAGTGATAGAGGTTGAGCCTTGCGATGAGGAGTTCGGGGCCGAGCTCAGCGCGCCGGTGCAAGCCGCTGTGCCCTTTCTGCTCGATGCAGTGCGCAAGCTCGCGCTGGAACCTCTGGACGACTTACCAACTAGCCCATACGATGTGAGATTCAGGGCTGAGGTGGCGGGTTATCAGCCATGTGATACCATGGAGGCGCAACGATGATGCATGAGTCCGAGAGGCACGAGCGCGCCGGCGAAGAGCATGCTGAAGGCCCTGAGCGCGATAACAGGCCGGTGCTGGCGGATCTCTTCTGGCGGGACGAGATCCTGCAGGTCATGTACTGGTATCAGGGCGAGGGCTTTGGCACATCAGTAACTGCTCGCGACCTGCAAACTTTCCTCAGCGCAGACGAGCATTCCCTCGTTTCGCACCTGGAGCGTATGGTTGTCGAAGGCTACCTGCAACAGACAGGCGATGGCACTGATACGGGGCATAAGAATGGCTCTCCGGCGCCACGTTATTCTTTTACCGAATATGGCGCCAAGGAAGGTGCCCGCCGTTTCGCCGACGAGTTCGCCGACGTAACCAAGCAGGGCCACGGCGACTGCCCGCCCGATTGCCCTATCTGTAAGGACCTCCCGCCCGAAGACTGTGTTCATTGCCATAGCAACCGTGAGGAAGCGCAGCTATATGGAGGCTAACACTCACGAGATTCAGGATGCCGTCCAGGACGACACTCCTGCTGAGGACCTGGGCGATATCGCTGTACGCCTGGATGCTCTTGTCCAGGGCTTTGAGCAGCACCCGAACGAGGAGGTGCGCCAAAAGGCGCTTGAGATGCTCGCCCTCGTAGACGTCCTGCACCGCGACGGTATCTACCACCTCGTAGAGATACTCTGGACGGGTAGTCCCGCAGTGCTGGAAAAAGCTCTGGGGGACCCTGCCATCAACCTGCTTCTTCAGCTATATGACCTGGCGCCCGGAGAGCCGGACGCTATCCAGCAAGCCGAACAGGCGCTTGGGCAGGTTCGCCCCTACATCGAGTCGCACGGCGGCGTTGTAGAGGTGCTTGATGTTGTAGGAGGCGTGGTACACGTACGGCTCTCAGGGTCTTGCCAGGGTTGCGCAGGCTCTGCAATGACGCTCAAGCGGGGCATCGAGGCCGCCCTACAGGAGGGCTTCGCAGGGTTTGAGCGTATTG
>JBBSIK010000447.1:0-3005 GCA_038232115.1 Chloroflexia bacterium | reverse complement strand
TCGCCAGTCGATCTTCGAATACGTAGAGGTATGGTACAATCGCCAAAGGAGGCACTCAGCTCTCGGGTACGCCAGCCCAGAAACATTTGAAAATAGACATTTCGAATCGAATCCCGTGTCAACTAAATCGTTGTAAGCCCAGAGTGCAAAGTGGCATGAGCATTGCCTCGTTTCTTCCATGTAGCAAGAAACGCAAATAGACCTCCCAGTATTAGTGCTGGGAGGTCTATTTGCGTTTGGCGTCCCGATATGGGTGGAGCGCTCTGTGTCTGTTAGGATATTGGGTGTAACGAGTTCTGGCTTAGTTCCAGTTGACGCTGTCTATGGAGGGGCCGTTCCAGTTGACGCTGCCGGACGCTGGGCTGTTCCAATTCACGCTGCCGGGATCTACGCAGTTCCAGTTTACACTGGCTGAGTCGGTGCCATTCCAGTTGACGCTGCCGGGGTCTGCGCCGTTCCAGTTCACGCTAGCCGCATCAACACCGTTCCAGTTGACGCTGCCGGGGTCTGCGACATTCCAATTGACGCTATAGGCGGTGGTTGCGGCGATGCCCAATACTACTGCGGCTGAGGCCATAATGGATACAAACTGCTTCTTCATTTCTGCTGCTCCTTTGTTGCTCTGGTGGTTGCTCTGGTTCAACATTTTCTTCTTGTAATATGTATCTCCTGGTAGCTATAATTTACTGCCTGCCGCAGTTTGTAGCATCGGTAAGATTACCCAATTGTACGTGGATTATCGCCAGCGATGAGATGGGTAATTTTACCCATCCTGTCCCTATATGCAGCTTATCCCCTCCCTGACGGAAAGAAAGGCTCCGCATTACGCACCCACTGGAGGCAAAGCAACACCAGGGGAGTCAAACAAAAAGTGCTGATGGAGCAACCAGGTGTGTGCTCCATCAGCGCCTCTTGCGAAATCTGGTAGGCTAGAGTAAGTTGTACTCCGCCGCTGCCCGTACTGCTGCCATGCGCGTTGTGACGCCCAGTTTGCTGTAAGTCGAGGAGAGGTGACGGTGTACGGTGCGCGGGCTGATAAGAAGGCGCTCGGACACCTGATTGTCGGTCAGACCCTGTGCCACCAGGCGCAAGACATCAACTTCGCGGTCGGTCAGGCCGGCGGGATAGTCGCTCAGAGGGCCTGTAGTCATCACGGAAGCCTGATCAAGCGGCCTGGTGGTGAGGACCGGCTTTGGAGGAAGTTGGGCCGGACGCTCCCCTTCCAGCGCGCAGGCCACAGCTTCATCGAGCGTCATTATCTGGCCTCGGTCCCATGCCGCCTGCCAGTCCTGAAGGCTCATCTGCGCCTGCGCGATAGCCAGGTTGCGATCATGCTCTATCTGGTCCGCCGGATCGAGGTGCGCGCTAATCGTGTTAGACAGCGCCTGCGCCGCCGAAAAGAGCATCGCCGCCCGCACCGCCTGCCCTTGCGTCCCGAACACACCAGCCAGCGCCGACAGGCAGTAGGCTATGTCGCGTTTGTTGCACATCTCGTAGAATATGCCCAGGCTCTCAGTGAGCAGGTCGAAGGCCTGCCCATAATGCCCACGATGGAAGGCTACGTGCCCCAGGTTATGAAGCACCATGCCGATGCCCCACATGTCGCCCAACTCACGCGCCAACGCCAGCCCCTCTTCGTACAGAGAATAAGCCGTGTCGTAATCTCCCGTGGAGCGCGCCAGTTCGCCTGTATTGACCAGCATCATGGCGATACCACGCTTGTCGTTCAGCTCCCGATGAATAGCCAGGCTCTCCGCGTAAAGGCTGCGCGTAGCATCCAGGTCGCCCAGCGTCTGAGCAACAATGCCGAGGTCGCCTAGAAAGACGGCAATCTCCCACCGCGTACCTAGCTCACGCGCTATGGACAGCCCTTCCTGAAAATACGTATACGCTGCTTCATAGTTCCCTTGCAAGCGCGAGTCGTTGCCCAGGTTTCGCAGGGTCGCGGTTATACTAACTTTGTCACCCAACTTCCTGAATAACTCCAGGCTCTCCTCAAGCACCACCCTGGCCCGCAGATAGTCACCCTGTGACGACGCGAGCGTGCCGGCTGCCATGAGGGCCTTTGCGCGAGCCGAAGTAGGCATGTTGCTGCTACCGGCCAGCGCGCTTTCCAACCACGTGCGCCCCTCGCTGAGGTGACTATGTGTCCGCCAGAAGGGCATCAACGCAGCGCCGAGCAGGAGCGCCGTCTCGTGCCTACCCTGTTCCAGCATGGATTTCAACGCCCACCGAAAATTGTCATGCTCGACCTCCAACCGCTCAAGCCACTCTACCTGCTTTGGCCCGCGCAACTCAGGCTCGGCTGCCTGCGCCATATCCAGGAAATACTGCGCGTGGCGGATCTGTAGCGCCTGCCCCTCCTCGCTCTCGCCTAGCTTCTCGCGGGCATATTCCTGTATCGTTTCCAGCATCGTGAAGCGTGTCTCGCTTTCCGGCCCGGTCGCCTGCCGGAGCAGATTCTTGTCTACTAGCGACGCCACGCCCTCTACCGTGTCAATATCGAGGTGTCGCAGGGGGCCGGCAGGGGTGTCGCCCGCAGTGTTGCACACAGCTTGGATGGCATCCAGGCTGCGACTCCCTGAAAAGACCGAAACCCTCCTGAAGAGGGCCTGCTCCTGTTCATCCAGCAGGTCGTAACTCCACTCGATAGCTCTACGTAGCGTCTGTTGGCGCTCTGGTAGATCCCTTTCGCCACCCGTCAGCAGCTTCAACCTGCTCTGTAGTCGGGTCAGTATAGACTCGGGCGATAGTATCTTGATGCGGGCGGCGGCCAGCTCGATCGCCAGGGGCAGACCATCCAGGCGCGCGCATATCTCGGCAACGGCAGCAGCATTCTCGTTGTTGACCACGAAGGAGGGGCGCAAAGCCACTGCCCGGTCTACGAACAGGCGCACTGCTTCGTACTGGGTGAAGCTATCTACCGAGGGCAAGCGCCGGGGGTCAGGCATCGTGAGTGGGGGCACGGCAGCCTCATGCTCACCACGCAGGCGCAGTCTCTCCCG
>JBBSIK010000446.1:0-3033 GCA_038232115.1 Chloroflexia bacterium | reverse complement strand
GGCGGGGCGCGACCCGACCGACATGCGTGGCGGCAAGGTACGCGGGCTGGGCGTGGGCGGGCACGGGGGCGCGGGACAGGCGCTTGTGGCCGAGGCCGACGAATATGCCCGCTCGTTCCTCCAACTTCGCCCCGAAGTCGCTATCATCACCAACATAGACAGCGACCACATGGAATATTACGGCACCACCGATGCCATCTATGTTGCCTTCGGCCAGTTCGCAGGCAACGTGCGACCCGGTGGGCTGCTCATCATGTGCGCGGACGACCCAACCTCGATGCAGCTTGCTTCGAATATTGGCGAGACCTCGGCAGCCTTTCGCATGCAGTTCTATGGCGTGGCTCCTTATGCGCTCTGGAGGCCGGAGCGTATTGTGACCAATAACAGGGGTGGCAGCGATTACACAGTTATGCGCGACGGCAAAGAAGTCGTGACCGTATCGCTGCGGTTGCCGGGACATCACAATGTGCTCAACTCACTTGCGGTAATGGCTGCTTGCTACGATCTTGGACTAGAAGCTGCGGAGACGGCAAAGTGGTTGGGAGATTTCGAGGGGGCAAGCCGCCGCTTTGAGGTGAAAGGGGATGCTGCAGGCATCACCGTGGTTGATGACTACGCGCACCACCCTACTGAGATTGCAGCCACCCTCCAGGCGGCTCGCCAACGCTATCCCAACAGGCGGCTCCTCGTGCTTTTCCAGCCCCACACCTACACGCGCACCCGCGACTTCCTGTCCGATTTTGCCGCGTCTCTTTCCCTGGCCGACCACGTGTATGTGACCGAGATATATGCCGCCCGTGAGCGTGATACCCTTGCTATGTCGGGCCGGATGATAGTTGATCATATCACGGCTGCTCGCGCTGAGTTCGCGCCCACATTGAATGAAGCCGTGGAAACATTGCTGGACGATTTGGCTCCTGGCGATGTGATGATTACCATGGGCGCCGGTGATGTGTGGAAAGCGGGAGAAGTCGTGCTTCACAGGCTGGCGGAGCAGCATGACGACGATATAGTATCTGCCGAAGTGGTACGACATATCCCTGAAGCGCCAAATATAGATAGCCAAGAGCCTGGAGAGTTGACGCTCAGAGAGGCGCAGTTGGACGCAACATCTCAAACACTGCACAACACCGCCCTCTCAGTCGCTCCCGGCACCATCTCCTCTATTACCTTCTCTGGCGATATAGCATCACAGTTGGCAGCTGCCACGGGCCTCAAGGTAGCGCGCGATGAGCCTATGAGCAGGCACAATTCGCTGCGTACGGGCGGGCCTGCGTCGCTTTTCGTGGCGGTGAATACGCGGGAGCAGCTAGTGGGCGCAGTACTGTTTGCCCGGCAGCACAACAAGCCCTATATGGTGCTGGGGAACGGCACCAATGTACTCGTGGGCGATTACGGCGTTGATGGCCTGGTGATTCACAACAAGGCACAGCACATATCCCATGAGCTACTAGATGAGGGGCGCAGCCTCTGGCATGTCGATTCGGGTGTGCTGTTTTCGCGGCTGGCGCGCATTACGTGCGAGCAGGGCTGGACCGGGCAGGAGTGGTCGAACAGTGTGCCGGGCAGCGTGGGCGGCGGGGTAGTGAGCAACGCGGGTGCCCACGGCAAGGACCTGCACGACGATCTTGTGAGCGTGATGGTGCTTACCGCAGAGGGCAACATCGAAACGTGGCCGAAAGATAAGTTACGGATGGGATACCGCGCTAGTCGCTTCAAAGCACATGGCCGCAGGTCGCTTTCCATGCCTGAAGTGGTGCTCAGCGCCGACATAATCCTCTACAGGGACGCGAAAGGCGAATGCGCGGCGCGAATGCGCGAGTACCTGGAAGAACGGCAGGCCACGCAACCCCAGGGCAAAAGCGCGGGGTCTACCTTCAAGAACCCACCCAGCAACTCGGCAGGCTACCTTATAGAGCAGGTGGGCCTCAAGGGTTACAGGCATGGGCAGGCGCAGTTCTCGCCCAAGCACGCCAACTTTGTGATGAACATGGGCGGCGCTACTGCCGCCGATATACTATACCTCATGCGGCTGGCTCAAGCGCGGGTGCGCGAGCAGTTTGGGATAGATCTGGAGCCGGAGATAGAATTCATCGGTGAAGAGTAGCCTGTATTCGCAAGCCATGACCAGCTTCAAATAATGAGTAGATGCCGGTCGCTCCTCGTATATCGCCTCGCCGACGCTGGCTTTGAATCAGCCCTGGTAGTAGTAAGTGAGACCAAAAAGGAGCCTGGGAAGTAAGCCCAGGCTCCTTTTGTTGAGGGACCGTTATCCCGTTAGCTTTCCCTGTAATTAGTGGGTCATCTCGTTCCAGGCGTCGCGGACGTTGGCGGAAACCTTGTCCCAGGTGGTCTTAGCGCCACTCTGTGTCTGGCCCCAACCCTGCTTCAAGTTCGGCTCTACATCCTCGAAGCGGCGTCCCTGGTAGCGCGGGTCGTTGCGCATCTCGTAGCCATAGCGATATGCAGGCTCGGCATCTTCCCATTTTCCACCGCTTGTGCCGTGGGACTGCTGCCAGTGCGAGCGGTAGGTAGGCATGACCTCGCTCCAACTCTGGGTGGTGCGTGCTTTGCCGGTGGAGCCGGTGTCGCCTTGCACCCGCGCATCGCCTGTCTGGTTCACTTCCAGGTGCTCGTGGTGCGTGGTGCCCGTGAGGGTCTGCTGCTCTTCCTGGGCGCGCTTGCCTATCGTGACTTCCTCGGTCACTCGGGACTGCTTCTGAAGCTCGGCGCGCTCCTCGTACACAGGCACCGAGATAACCTGGTCGGTCATGTCATCCATGTCGTTGGCGTTGGCCGGGCGATCAACAGCGTGGCGCTCTATAACCACTTCTTCGTGGCGCAGGCTCACGGGAACTTCCTGCTGCTTCTCATGGACGACCTTCTGCACCTGCACTTCGCCGGCCTGTACAGACTGCTTTACCGGTGTGAGAGTCTCCTCACGGAGTTGCACATGCATCTCATCAGCTGTCTTGGCGCGGCCCTTGGTCTGGTCCACGTGGCCGTACTGGCGCTGGCTGCGGTCCGCTTTCT
>JBBSIK010000445.1:0-3050 GCA_038232115.1 Chloroflexia bacterium | reverse complement strand
GCAATACGACTCTGCTGGTGGGGAGCATTCTGGCCGTCGTCTTTCTTGCGATGTTCTGGGCAGTGAGGCGGATGCACTACAGGTGGTCATGGCCAGTGGGCCTGGCTTTCATCGTAGCAGTGCTCCTCACGGCTGGACTGCAATCGCAACTGGGGCAGGCCAGCAGCGACGCTCGTGTGCTGGTGCGAGAGGCATACGACAACGTAGCAGGCGTGCAGGACCTCGCCGCTCTTCTCAGCCAAGAGCGCGCCCTCGACAGCATAGTGGTGTTCAATCCCCAGCAGGCCAACGTCCACCTTGCCAGCTTCGACCAGTACAACACGCTCGTTGAGCAACGCCTCTGCGGGCCACGCGACTGCACCACCAGTAGCTTCCTCAACGGCAATGACACGATACGTCCAGACGTAAAGGAAGCAGCGCAGAACGAGCAGGTTCGCCTGGGCCTGCCGCGCACGCCACTCGTCGCCAATGTCTACTTCAAGGGGCAGGCGGCCCAGTATGAGACGCTGCGCCAGAACTACCGCAACTGGCTCGCCGCACACGACAAAATCAGGCAGCAGGTACAAGCCAGCGACCTATCAGGCGCAGCCACCACCTCCACCGGCCAGAGCGCCGACGTCTTCGCCATCCTCGTACAAAGCACCGACGCCGCCACCACCATCGCCCGCACCGAGTTCGATAACATATGGAAGCGTGTCTACACCCTCACCGGCATCGGTCAGGTTCTGGCGCTCGCCTTCCCAATCAGTGGTTTGCTGGCCGGATGGGGTCTGTGGCGTCGGCGCAACGAACTGCTGGTTTAGCCTCGGAACTTTCCACTCCTTACTCGGAACTTCGTAAGCCTCTGACCCCTACCGAAAAACCGTGCCCGCTCCAGTGCGCGTCAGGCTTTCGAGCAGCAGCGACCGATCCTGGGTACCATCCAGGATTTGGACCTGTTTTACGCCATACCGCAAAGCCTCCAGACAGTTTTGCACCTTCGGGAGCATCCCACCTGAGATCACGCCGCTATTTACAAGCCCCTCTACTTCTTCGGGGGTGCAGGAGGGCACGAGCGAGTTGCGGTCGCTACTGTCTAGCAGGATGCCGGGCACGTTGGTCAGCAAATAGAGGCGCTCGGCTCCGAGGGCCACAGCCAGGGTGCGTGCTACCGTATCGGCATTGACGTTGTATATGTTGCCCCCCTCGTCAGCAGCGAGCGACGCCACCACGGGCACGTACCCCCCTCCTAACAGCAGATCGAGCAGGGAAGTGTCAACCGCCTTGATGTCGCCCACGTGTCCAAAATCTACCCACTCTGCCGTGCCATTCGCCCTATCCCGCACAGGCACGGGCGGGCGGCGCTCCACGATCAGCATGCTGCCGTCCACACCGGAAAGCCCGACACCGCTTGCTCCACCGGCCCTGAGCGCCCCCAGCAATTCAACGTTGATGCTGCCGCCATACACCATCTTCGCCACTTCCAGTGCATCATCGTCGGTCACGCGCCGCCCATTCACCTTACGGATGCGATGCCCCAGCTTCTGCGCCAGCGCGTCGGCCTGCGAGCCACCCCCATGCACGATCACAATGCCCAGCCCATGCGCGGACATGATACCAATATCAGCAACCAGCGAGCGCAAGCCAAAGGTGTTGAGCAGCACCTCGCCACCCAGCTTCACGACAAAACGTTTGCCTATGTAGGGGTATAACTGCTCGTCGGTTGTGGGTGCCAATGTGCGGGACATAGCTCTAGAGCGCCCTCAGCACTTCGGTTAGGACGCCGGTGAGATGCTCCACATCAGCGTTGGTCACCACCATTGGAGGCATGAGGCGGAGCACATTTGGGTCGCCGGAGGTGCCCAGGATGATCCCCTTTTCGAGAGCAGCGGCCTGCACATCCTTCGCAGGCACATCGAGGGCGAGGCCAAGCAGCAGGCCCATACCGCGTATATCTTTTACGTGCGGCAGACCACCCAGTCGCGATTTCATCAACTCACCCATATGTGCCGCGTGCTCTACCATGCCCTCTTCCAGGATGACACTCAGCGTGGCACTAGCCGCCGCGCACGCAAGCGGACCACCGCCGAAGGTAGAGCCGTGCTCATCGAGGTGTATAGTCTCAGCGATGCGGCTGGAGATCAAAGTCGCGCCCATAGGCACCCCGCTTGCAATCCCCTTAGCCAGAGTGATAATATCCGGCGTCACGCCCCAGTGCTCGCCCGCCCACATCTTGCCCGTGCGCCCCAACCCCGTCTGTATCTCATCGAATATAAGCACCGCACCGTGCTCGTCGCATAACTCGCGCAGCCCACTATAGTAACCAGGCTCGGCCACCCTCACCCCCGCGATGCTCTGGACCGGCTCCATGATCACGGCGGCGACTATCCCACCCTGTAGTGCAGTCGCCACGGCCCCAATGTCGGCAAATGGCACGAACCCCACGCCCGACAGCATCGGCTCGAAACCTTTCTTGTACTTGGGATTGCTCGTCATTGCGAGCGCGCCCATCGTGCGCCCGTGGAAGCCGCCGTCCATCGCTACTATGGTGGGCTTGCCGGTAAATTTGCGGGCCACCTTCAGAGCTGTTTCATTCGCCTCGGCCCCTGAATTGCAGAAGAATACCTGCCCGAACCCTTCTGGCGCTACCGCCATCAGTGTGCCCGCATACCGCGCTCGCACGTCGTTGTACACGATGTTCGAGTAGAAGATGAGCCGTTCGGCCTGCTCCTTGATAGCGGCGACGACCCTGGGATGGCAGTGGCCCGTCAGCGTCACGGCATGCCCGCAGTAAAAATCATAGTAAGCCTTGCCGGAGGCGTCATACAGCAGGATCCCCTGACCCCTCACGGCCACAACCGGCAGCTTGGCATACGTGCCCAGTTGCCACTCGCCTTCCTCGTCAATCACGGCCTGCCTGTCTACGGCTGCTTTTGTTTCTGTTATAGCGATCATGGTTTCTCCTATCTGATGTGGATGGTGGACGACAGTGATGAGGACTGAACAACAAAGAGAAAACCCTTCCTAATCTTTGCGCGTTCTTTGCGCCTTTGCGTCTTTGCGTTTCGTCT
>JBBSIK010000444.1:0-3052 GCA_038232115.1 Chloroflexia bacterium | reverse complement strand
TCGCTCGGCAAGACGATCCTGGTGTCGTCGCACATCCTGACCGAGCTTGCCGAAATGTGTACCCACGTGGCGATCATCGAGCGTGGGCGGCTCTTGCTCAGTGGCGGCGTGCAAGAGATACTACAGGCGATGCAGCCCGCCCGCGAGATATACGTGCGAGTGCTCAACGGCGCGGACGCAGCAGCCCGACTGCTGAACACGATGCCCGGCGTGCTGAGCGTCAGGATGCTGCCTGCAAGCTACAGGCCTGGCCACACCGACATGCCACTGCCGACTGTTGCCGCAACCACCGCCAACGGCGTACCCCTGCCCCTGCCGGATGCAGTCGGCTACGATGGCATACCCGCCCCTCCCGGCGCTGGAGTCACGCAGTCAATCGGGCCAGGAGCGCCCGTAGTAGGTCCGGCCACTCTCCACATGCGGGTGAACGGCGACGACGCCCTACTGCATACTCTGCTTACCCAACTGATGACTCACGGCATACCCGTCTACGGCTTCGAGGAAACAATGGGCGACCTCGAAGACATATTCCTGCGTACCACGAAGGGTTTGGTGCAGTGATGGGTAGCACGTAACATGTACTGAGTAAGCGTGGCTAAACTGTACTCGTCACGCAATACCCGTTAGGTGTTACCGAAGGGAATGAAACTATGCAAGTGAATCCGGTTATCGTGAAAGAATTGCGGGGGCGCATGCGGGGGCCGCGTGCAGCTATCGTGATGACGATCTATTTGGTCGTGTTGAGTGGGGTGGCGCTGCTGTTCTACTGGATGCTGCGATCCGCGTCCGGTTATTCATCGCCGCAGTCATCGCAGGTGGGCAAGTTCCTCTTCTCAGTGCTTGTAGTGTTCCAGATGATAATGGTATCGCTGCTCACGCCCGCCTTCACCGCAGGGTCAATCACGTCGGAGCGCGAGCAGCGAACGTTCGACCTGCTGATGACCACTTTGCTGCCTGCCCGCTCAATCATCTTTGGCAAGCTAGGTTCGGCCCTCAGCTACGTGGTGCTGCTCATCATCGCTATAGCCCCGCTGGAGAGCCTGGCTTTTATGTTCGGCGGGGTGTCGCCTGAGGAGATCGTGCTTTCGCAGGTGGTGATGCTCATGGCCGCGCTGCTGTTCGCCTCGGTGGGCATCTTCTGGTCGTCAGTGCTCAAGAGCAGCGTAGGCAGCAACGTGCTCACATATGGCACGATCCTGTTCCAACTTATCGGCGTCCCCGTGCTCTACCTGATCATTACCACGACTATGGGCGCGCAGAACTACTCCAGCGGCCAGCCACCGATGACCAGCACACCCGAGTTCTGGTACACTAGCGGCGTTATACTCTCCAGCCACCCCCTGATCGCCATGGCCCTGAGCGAGACCTTCCTCACGAACGGCGACTCGCTGTTCATCTACACCAACAACACCTACTTGAACGGGCACGAGCTATGGATAGTATCGCCCTGGCTGGTCTTCTGCATAGAGGCCCTTATCCTGAGCGCGATCTTCATCCTGATAAGTGTGCGCGCCGTGCAGCCGGTACATTACGCCGCGCAAAAGGGCCGCAAGACGCCGCCGAGCGAAATGATGACGCTGGTAGCTCCTTCCGGGCCGGAGCCAGGTGCGGCAAGGGTGGAGGGACGGCAGCAACTACACTAAAATGTGTCCTTACGGTTGCTAGGCCCGTCCTTAGCTTACGCAATGTTAGCAGGCGCAAGAGAAGCCTGGGAATGTGGACGCCTAGAGCCGTGGAAAATGGCCTCAACAAGTGGCAGAACGATGAGAACGCCATACTCAAGCTGGCAGTGGACGGCATGATAATAGGCCCCAACGGTACGCCATACGGCTCCGCAGGCGATTGTTCCCACCCAAACGAATTTACATGTGTTTGCACCGAGGTAGGTAAAGAGAAGGGAGCGTGCCGAAGCACCCCCCTTCTTTGACTTAATTGGCACGGCTCAAGGTAGCCTGTGCCTTGCTCTGGCTCCGTCACCGCCAGATTTTGAGATAGCTACTTAGTGGCCGACAAAGAGGCTGAGGTCGGGAGGATCGCCGATAGGTGTGGTACGTACAACCCCAATGGTAAGCTCGCTCGGCGGGTTAGGGAACCAGATTCCCACTCTCTTAACTTTGTCCTTCAGATTGTCGGGCGGGAAGAATACCTGCCCCTGGTTGTCTCCGCTACCAGGAGGCGGGCCGAGCGTCCAACCGGCTTTGGTCAGGGTATCAACGTAGAACTTGTTCACGGCCTGTGTTTCGAAGTTGCCTTCATTAGCTGTGCGGTACGTGATATCTATAAAGTTCTTGATGTCGTCCTTTCCACCACCACTACCTGCGGCTATGATCGCGTTTGAGCAAATAGGCGTGACGCACCAGGTCTTGATATAGCTGTCCGCAGGGCGCGGGATGAACTTGAAGTCGCTCGTCCCTGTAGCATCTTTCTGACTCGCGCCTCCTGCCACAGTGCTGCGACACTTCAGCACCTCCACCCCTAGCAGGCCCAATAGCACTTCGTTCTTTGTCCCCTTGAACTCCGGGTGCTGCTCGAAGCGGGCACGCTCGAAGTACTGCGTCAGGTACTCTTTACCGTCTACCGAGTTCTTCTCCATCTTGGCATCCGTTATGGGGTAGCCTTGCTGCGCCAGCCCGCCGTGACTCAGCCAGTACCCGTAGAAAATGGCGGGAACGTTGTGCCCCGTCTCAGGGAAGAGGTGGTCGCCTACCTGGGCCATGCCTGCGGCAGGCGCTTGTTGCACCGCTGCCACCGCGGATACGAATATGAGCACCAATGCTATTGCCGTAATATTCAATGCACGTTTCATCTTCTTGCCTCCTTCGATTGGGTGTATCGGCACTCCATTAGTCTCTGCACCAGGCTTTTCGTTATTGGTCGGGCGGATGTCTGCCTCCACCGGTCGAGAGCGACTGTAGCTTATGTCTGTGACCGAGCCGAATTGTTGAATTGTACTGGTTTTCGACAAATCATACAAGCAAGAAGAGAGGGAGACCGTTCAAAGGGTCTCCCTCTCTTCTTGCTTGTACCTTACTCTCTTATTCTGACTCCGTTG
>JBBSIK010000443.1:0-3061 GCA_038232115.1 Chloroflexia bacterium | reverse complement strand
GACTCGCTGTCAAGTCTTCTAGAATCGTACATACCATATCGTAGCTTATAGGGATGTAACGTTCATCAGATGGGGGATTCCCCTCAGGGGTGAGATAAAGGCCCAGGATTTTGAAGGTAGGATAGTGGTATTTAATCCGACTCCAGTATCGCTGAAGCTGGTTGGAGTGCTCATTGGTATGGATTTTGTTCTCTATAATCACGGCAAACTGGTTGGTTTCATCGAGCAGCAAGATATCAATGTTCTGCCATTCGCGCAAGACGAGTAGTTGGTTGAAGTCCCAAACATCTAAATCAATCGGGCTTATTGGGAAAATCCCACTGGACGGAGACGTAAGCGCTCTCTGCAAAAGCCGTTTAGCGAAAGTATCATACAAGCCGTGGTTTTGCTGGGGGTCTAGCAAGAACGCTAAGAAAGACGAATGGCGTATTTCCTGGTCCACCATTCCTACAGCTTCAAATATGTTAAACTCACCCAACAGGCTTTCAAGACTCTCCAACCCCGAAGCATCCATCACTAAAGCCTCAAGAGTCATTATTTTTTCTTGAGCTGCTGCGTCGAACTCCGTGTGATCAGCTTGCAACATCTGCGTTCTCCTCTAATCCGAACTGTGTTAGCTCTCACCCCAACCTCCCCACCACCCTATCCCGATACGCCTGCCACTTCCGCCAGCTTTCCTCCGACGCCGCGTCAAATCCCATGAACTCGCCTGTCCCGATGTCGTAGGCACGCCAGCCGGTGTAGTCGCACAGTGCCTTGATAGCGGGGATAACATCATCACCGCCCCGGACGTGCAGTATCATACCGCCCACTGGATCGTCGCTGCCCATGTTGAACTCTATCGAGTAGCCGTCGCCGTCGAAGATGCCCCACGCGGGGTCCGTCAAGTCAGCATCGGGGAACACGGCGCGGATGGCGTTGTGGACTTCCTGTTGGGAGCCAAGCGGCTCAATATCAGCTTCCTCTGGCCCGACTTCCTCAAGCGTGCTCGCCCCTGCTGGTGCAGACATTATGTAAATGTCCCAGCTCATTTGTTGTCTCTCATTTCGCGTCCAAGCGGCTGATCGAACGCACTCAATCTAGCCTTGCCCCGATGCCAGCAACACAAGAAACATCGCTGGCGATAATACCTGCACGCCGCTATACTCTTTCAAGGCAAGAAGACGCTTATCGCCGCTTACGATGTAGTCCGCGCCGCCTGCAACCGCGCACTCGAGGAACTTATTATCGTCGGGATCGGCTTCTACTACGGTCAGGAGCATGCTTACCTGTACTACTGTACCGAACGCCCTGTAATCCATGACTATCTGCTCGATCTCGCTATGACGTAACTTTATGCGAGGCTCGGTAAGCGTCTTTACATACTCGGTGAGTATATCTTCGGAAACAAGAAGCTCAAAAGTGCCGGCCTCCCAAAGGGTAAAGATACGTGCTGACGGGCCGGTCAGTGATAGAAATCTGCTGATGACGACATTGGTACCTATTACCACTCTCACTTATTCTTGCTAGCTCGAACTGCTCTAACTGCCTCCTCTGCCAGCGCGTCGGCCTCCTCCGGCGACATATTGGCACGTTCAGCAGCGACACGCATCTTATCGAAAAAGCTCTGGCGGCTGCGCTGCCACTGCTCATAGACATGAAGGGGCACTACTACGGCTACAGGCTCTCCATGGCGCTCCACCACTACGTTGTCACCCTTTGTGGCTACCTGTTGCAATATCCTCCCAAAATTGCGGCGCGCCTCAAACGCGCTGACTGTCTTCTCCATGATGGCTACCTCAATTTCTATTGAAAAGCCGGATTAGTAGCGCAAATTGCGCTAAATCTATTATATCACGGGAATATCAGTTTATCCGAGCATCTTCACCCCGCAGCCCCAGCGCCTCCAACCGCATCTTCTCGGCATCGCGCAGAACACGCAGGGTCGCTTCCTCGGTGCTTTCACTACCGGTGGCGTTGCCTTCCAGGTCGCGTAGTCGCTGGATGGCGCGGAGCATCTCTTCCTGGTTGAAGCTATGGCGACCTCGCTCGCTCAGAGACTGTACAAAGTTGGCGTCAGTGAGGTAAGGATCGAGTTCAGCGTGGCGCGAGAGGGTGCGATAGAAGAAGCGCAGGTATCGCTCGGCGGCGTAGCCCGGCTTGCGCGCTCGGCGGAACAGGTTCGCCACCGACCGCACATAGTCCGAGGTGGGGCGGCGGCGGTCAGGCGTAGGCACGGGCAACGGCGGGCCGAGGCGACGGGCGCTCCACACGACGTATACAACGGCCAGCGCCACCCCATACAATAAAGCCCAGCCCCAGGGGTTGCCTGTCAGCAGCGAAACAAGGTCGCCGCCTGTGCTCTCGCCGTGGTGCGCCTCGTCGAACGCCACGCGCCTGCCCCCAGAACTCTGCACCATGTTGTATGCGAACGAGCCGTTGGCGGGGTCGCGTATTCCTTCGTTACTGAGTGGATAGATGCTCGAAAGCACGTACACACGGCCCTGTCCGATTTGTAGCAGCCCGGCCAGGGGCAATCGCTGCCCATTAGCTTCTTTAGTAGAAGCAAGCACTATCGTGTTGGTGAGGGGAAGCGCCAGGCTGAACGAACCGGGCATCACTACCTGCTCTACGGGCGGGTGGCTGAATAGCGGCTGGGCAAGAGCAACCGTGTCAGTGACGAACGTGGCGTAATCTATGTCTATACCGAACTCGCGCAACATAGGGTGCTTACTTCCTATACTTATACTGAGATCGCTGCCACGTCCGCCGAGCGCCAGCACCAGCGTATGACCCTCCTCCACCCATCTGCGTATGCTACCGGCCTGCCCCGACGGAAAATCGTCGTTGGGGTTGACCATGATAAGGGTGTCGGCATCCGGCGGAAAATTGTCGCCACTGCGCGCACGCTGCACATCGAAGCCGGAGCGTTCCAACCAGCGATACAACGCCAGCGTGCCACGCGGCCCCGTGCTGAGAGATGACCCTGTGCTGGCAGGCGTCTCCTCCACCCCTTGCAGCCCCACCAGCCAGATAAGCGCGGCGAACAAGCCTATGAGGGTGAGGCCGAGCACTGCGATCT
>JBBSIK010000442.1:0-3067 GCA_038232115.1 Chloroflexia bacterium | reverse complement strand
TCTCGTTGCTTCTCTCGCTCCATTGAAGCTCTACGCAGAGCCATTCGGCTGTTCGTCTGGTACTACAATCGAAGGAGACGTGCCTACCTTGCAAATCCTCGCCTCAAAGGTAATCTGTGTCTTTTTTATTAATCACTCCCGGTGTTAGGGGCTAGGGGCTAGTGAAGAACCCTTCTTAAATCTTAATCTTTGCGCGGCCTTTGCGTCTTTGCGTCTTCGTCTCTTACTAGCCCCTAGCCCCTGGCCCCTACAGCTTTCCCAGCTTTCCCAGCTTCGCCAGGCTCGACATGAGCCGCTTGGTGCCGACCTTCTTGAACATGACGGTCACTTCCTGGTCGGTGCCGCTGGTCTTGACTGCGAGCACCTGTCCCTCGCCGAAGATGTGGTGATTTACGCGGTCGCCTACTTTGAAGGTGGTCGTGCCGGATGTGGGCGCTCCTGTACCCCCTACGTTGCCCTGCTTACGGTCGCGCAGGTCGGAGGCAGATGTGATATTGAGGTGGGTGTTTTGCTCTTGCCGCCGCTCTTCTCGACGCTTCTCGATGCGCGGCGAGGTGGGTCGTTCGCCTGGACCTGTGGCGCGGGGCACACCGGAACCGTATGTGGGCTGCTGTCTGCTCTTGCCGCTGCCGTAGATGCTGGCCTTGTTCTGAAGTATATCCTCGGCTCGGAACCCACCTTCAGGCACGGTGCCGCGCTTGTTGCCGGATGCGGGGTTGAAGGCAGTACCAGGATCGCGGCCCGTGACCAGTTCGGCTGGCACATCGGCGATAAAGCGAGAAGGGCCGTTCATCTGGGTCATGCCATATAGGGTGCGGCGGAATGCGTACACCATGTAGAGGCGTTCCTTGGCGCGGGTGATGCCTACGTAGGCCAGGCGGCGCTCCTCCTCCATCTGGTTGTCGTCCTCAAGCGAACGGCTGTGTGGCAGGATGCCCTCGTCCATGCCGATGATGAACACGACGGGGAACTCCAGCCCCTTGGCCGCGTGGAGGGTAATAAGGGTGATAGCGTCCTTCTCTTCCTTCATAGTATCTACATCGGATAGCAAGGCCACGTCTTCGAGGAAGCGGGTGAGAGCCTCAGAGGTGGGCAGATCGGCGTAGTTCTCGGCCACGGTGCGCAATTCCAGCACGTTCTGCCATCGCTCGATGCCTTCCTGGGTGCCATCCTGCAAGAACTCCTGGTAGCGCGTCTTCTCCAGCGCGAGGTCGAGCAGGCCCACCACCGGCAGATCGGCGCGCGAGGCGATCAGCTCCTCCAGCGTGGTGAGCATGACGGCGAACTTGACGGTCGGCACGTTGAGCACGGGAGTGCCTATCGACATCTGCTCTATTTTGTCGCGCTTGTTATGCTTTATCGCCGTGTGTAGCGCCTCGTAGTACGACAGGCCCAGTTTGGCTGCGTACACCTCCACTTCCTGCATCGTCTTCGCGCCTATGCCCTTGCCCATGGGAGTGTTGGAGACCATGCGGGCGAAGTCTACATTGCTGCTGGGGTTGTGTATCACTCGCAAGATAGACATAACGTCTTTGACTTCCTTACGGGAGTAGAAGCGCACGCCTCCCACCAGTTGGTAGGGTATTCCATAGAGCATACAAGCCTGCTCGATTTCCCGCGACTGCGCGTTGGTGCGGTAGGTAACGGCTATATCTTTGTACGAATAGTTGCCCCCCGCCAGCCGCCGCACTTCGCGGGCCACATAGCTGGATTCTTCAGCCTCATCGTATGCCTCGAACAGGGTAGCGGGCAACCCGGCCTCGTTCTCGGTCCACAGGCGCTTGCCCTCTTTGCGCTGCGTGTTCTGCTTGATGACGTTGTCGGCGACTCTCTAGATGGGCTGCGTCGAGAGATAGTTCTGCACCAGCACGATGCTATTGGCTTTAGGGAAGTCCTGCTCGAAGTTGAGGATATTGCGGATATCGGCGGCCCGCCAACCGTAGACGGAGTTATGGACTACTATTCCGTTGGCTACATAGTTGTGCAGGTGCTCTACGTTTAGATCGTATACGGTGCCGTTGTAGTCTATCTGCGCAACCGAGACAATCTCTTCTTCGACAATTCGACCATTAGTATACATAGGTACGAGCATGTTGGCTCGCAGATCAGCTGCTGGCTGAAAGGAAAACTTGTTCCCCATCGTGAATGCCGCCCACCTAGCTACATCTTTTTCCTTGTATGTGCGGGCGATTTTCTCGGAAATATCAACACCTTGCTCAAATACCGGATAGTCTCTTTCAGTAGTAGTTAGCTTGGGTTTGAGCGGTAATCTTATACCATCTAGGAACGCATCTACATCCTCTGAGGTTATATCTACGCTTACCAACACCCGGTGCTGATAGTGATATGCAGCTGAACTCGGCGCCAGATCACCTCCGAATGCAACCAGACTCACAGTTGTTTTTCGCAAATCGTCCTCAGTCCCACGACCCGTCAGTTTGGCGAAGCACATGTGATTGGGAGTGACATAGATGACCTTACCGCTTCGAGTAGAGACCATTACCAGCTTGCCTTGGTATGGTCGCTTTTTTATGTCTGTGACGGTGGCCGTGGCAGTTGTACCTTGGCCTGCTCCGCCTATTACCTCGTCGCCCTTCTTGATTAGCCCGACGGGTACATTCCCTGCCGGTGTTGTTATCAAAGTTCCCTGGACGACGCATTGATCCTCGTCGCCCACTACGCACAGGTTCTTGTGAATCCCTGACAGCAGCTTAATCATGATGTACTGCGAGTGGCTGGTGTCCTGGTACTCGTCGACGAGCACATGCAGGTAACGCTCCTGATACTTCTTGAGCACCTCCGGGTGGGTGGTGAATAGCTCTATCGTGAGCATGATGAGGTCGTCGAAGTCTACTGCCTGGTTTTTGACCAGCAGTTCCTGGTAGCGGCGATACACGCGGGCGGCTATCTCATCAAAGTAGGTCTCGGCTGCTTTGCTCGCCTGCTCCGGCGAGGCCAGCACCGCCTTGGCCGAACTGATGCGAGAGAGGAACCCTCGTGGCGAATACTGCTTGTCGTCGAGGTCTATATCCTTCATCGCCTGCTTGATGAGGCCGATCTGGTCGTC
>JBBSIK010000441.1:0-3082 GCA_038232115.1 Chloroflexia bacterium | reverse complement strand
CCTTGAAGCTGTAGTTCGTCAGGCGCGGCGCGGGCACAATGTCCAGCAACGTGCCACCACCCGCGTCAACCGCCAGGTGGGGAGTCTCTTGTCCCTCAGGACGGAAGCCGCTGACCGTCAGTATAATATTGAAGTCCTGCCTGCCCACGTCCCTGAGCGTAACATACGAGTCAGCCGTCGTCCACCGGAACGGCTGCGGAACGTCGCCGGGCAGCACTTCAGGCGTGTTGAAGCCTCGCACAATCGAAGTGTCAGTGGGCGCGCCTATGCCGATTGCGTAAGTGGGCCGCACCTGATAAGCCAGCACAACCACCAGGGTCGTCAGAAGCACGCCCGCGAAAATGCCGGGGTTGAGGAGCCTGTACAATAGCTTCATAAGGAGATAAGACGCCATCTCATTTGAACAGATAGTTGATCCTATAATGCCACAGCACTACCGCCTGTACCGAGAAAAACACTACAACCAAGGCAGAGAGCCAGCGACCTCCCCACCCTCGACGCCAGTAGCTCGACAACAATATGCCCGTGCCCAGAGCCACGATTGGCAAAGCCGAAAGCATGTATCTCACGTATACGTTAGTCGCCCACCCCACAAGGGCAAAGAGCAGTACGACAAGCAGCCACGCCGCGCAAGCCAGAGCCAATCGCCGCCTTCCGTCCGTCCACACACCTGACGCAAACCGGCGCGCGGGCCACACAAGCAAGAGACCCAGCACCGCGCCCAGGAGAGGCCATACCCGGTAGTAGGCCACGGCCTCACGCCAGACACCCTCTATCCCCCCGAATATCCAATCGCGGCGGCTATGCACCTCCTGGTGTATCAGGCCCAACGTCGCGTCTTCCACCGAGCCGCCCACCACGCGCCGAAAGTCTGAGCCGCCACCGACAGCCGCTTTCTCGGACCCTATCTGGCGCAGCGAATCAAGCATCTGACCTACGAAGTGGTTGTAATAGACGGCAAATGCCACCAGTCCAGCCAGTGAGAGCGAGGCGAGCGTCCACGCTACCTGCATGGTCTGCCTGTGTCGCTGGAAGATGAGCCGAAGGGCCGACATGAGCACAAACCCGGCTCCGGTGACCGCGACCACACCAGGGTGGCTCAACAAGGCCATGAGAAGCAGCACGGAGAGTCCCCAGAAGGCGGGCCGCCGGGGGTGCAGGCTATCAGCGTTGCCGACCGCCACTGCCAGCGCCATCAAAGTGAAGAACTCGCCAAACACGTTGGAAGTGATGCCCCAGGAGTACGGCAGCACGGCCATTGGCAGGCAGACGTAGAGAGCCGCAGCAAGTAGACCTGCCCGGCCATCACCCAACACCTTCCTGGCGAGATAAAAGACCGGCAGCGTACCAAGCGAGCCTAGCAGGACGGTGAGCACCCGCACGGCCATACGCTCGTCACCGAGCAGCCAATTGAGCGGTATGACGAACAGGTAAGGTGTCGGCAAATAGAAAGTAGAGTGGCCGAACCCACCGAACTCGGCGGGCTGCGTGGTGAAGAGCAGTTGGCCCGCCTCTACCAGGTGCAGGCGATTGAGGTGGAAGCCCAGGTCGTAAACAAAGATTTGTGGGTGCAACTGCCCGCCGAGCCTGAACGCAAACGCCGCGAGAAAGAGCGACAGAACAACGCGACGCTCCAGGTCCGTCCAGAGCGCGCCGCCCACGCGCAACAACCAGCCTCCTACCCACCAGGCCAGCCCCATTAGCACTGCCCCCAGCAGGAGCACTCCGGGCCAGCTTCCATACCACCCTCCCGACGTCAGCCACAGCCGGTCGAACGCCAGTAGCCCCGCCCCCAGGAGACCCGGCAGCGCGCCACCTGCCGCCACAGCACCACTCCCCCAACCAAGCAGCGACGACAGCAGCCCCAACAAGGCAGCCGACGCGATAATGCTCACGAGAACCTCTCCGGATGGCCTTATCAGCGTGGGTGCGGGCACGGCGGGCCTTACCTGGAGTCGGGTGACAATGATGCCGAGTTCGCGGGGATCGCGGAGCACGCGAAAAGCGTTTGTGGTTAGCTCCAGTGTGAAGCTGCCACCGGCTAGGATGTCGGCAGGCACCCCGAAGGAGTAGCTGGATGCACCGGGCGGGGGCTGCACCTCAAGCAATGTATGCCCGGCTGCACGCACTGTGAGGCGCGGGGCAGGCTGGCCCTCTGGACGCGACCCGTTGACCATCAATGTGGCCGTGAACGGCTGCGCGCCCACATCGCGGAACGTAACGGTGCCGTAGCCCTTCATCCACCGGAAGGTCTTATAGCCCAGGTCCACATTCGCCGGTACGCGCTCACCTGCGTGGAAACCGTCGAGAATGGTGCCATCCGTGGGCGTACCGAACTGTATGTCATACCCTGGTCGCACCTGATAAGCGAGCGCGACCAGCACGGCAGCTAATATGATGCCTACGAAGATGCCGGGGTTGCATATGGCTTTCACGAAGCGCCGCAAGCTCACTTGCGAACACCGGCAGGTATGACTTCAGGGCCGCGTTTGTACAGCGCCACGTGCTCGTTGGCCCACACCTGATTCTCCGGGCTGTAACCGAACGGCTCTGGAGGCTCTTTTGCCCAGAGCAGCGCATAGTCAGCGCGGTTATTCGGTTCGGGCGGGCTGATAGTCTGGCCGAAGCTAAAGGCGGGGTTGCCGAACTGAGGGTCGTCGCGCAGGTACCAGGCCATCGCCGCGATGTAGCCGCCTGCTACTCGCTCTTCGTTCTGGCGCTCTGGGTCGTGCTCAATGCCCGCCAACAGCAGTGAGGAGCCAGGCGGCAGCAAACCGGCGATTGTCTCAGCATCGCGGGGGCCTTTGAGTTCATACACTCGGTCCGCGCCGAAGTTCTGCACCTGCACGAAATCGTTCAGCACTTTGGCTGCGGGGTTAGTGGAGCGCCACTCGAAGTCGGTGCGCTGCGGCCCGCTCAGGTTGTCGAGGTGTACCACGACGTACTTCACGCCCATCGCCCACATCGCGCCCAGGCTGCGGGGGCACGGGAAGCACTTCTCGGTTTCGGCGACGAGGGCCGAATAGGAGAAAGGCCGGATAGTGGTACTGCCGTTTATCATGCTGTCCCAGTGGTACACGCT
>JBBSIK010000440.1:0-3088 GCA_038232115.1 Chloroflexia bacterium | reverse complement strand
TCAAACGGGAGGCGGAGGCGGAAAGGTAATCAGCACGCCAGTCTTGGGAGGTTTGCATCACGATTATCGGAGAGCGGCATGACATGGCAAAGCAGGAAATACGTGCTCAGGCACCCAGGATGAGCGAAGTAGCCGGCACAGGTGTGGTCGACCTGCAGGCCGCGCTCAGCCATCATTTCTTCAAGATCACGATAGCTGAGCGAATATCTCAGATACCAGCGGACGCAGAGCAGGATGATCTCGGGTTCATAGTGTCGCCACTTGAAGAGGTTCTTTTGGTCCAATTCGGCTGCCGCCACTGTCGTTGCTCACAGTGCTCGAACACTTTAGTAGATGCCGCTTTTTCTTGCAACACAGCCAGCGGGCTGTCAACTACAAAGCCATGATCACTCTGGCGGCTATCCTCCTCTGGTTGTAGCTTTGAAAACAGAACCTAGAAAAGCCATGCTACATCTGCTGGGCAGTATGGTGGGCCAGCGCCATAATCGTGATCATGGGGTTGACGCCGGACGATGCGGGAAAGGCGCTCCCATCGGTGATATATAGGCCACGAACCCCGAAAACCTGCCCATCCGGACCGCACACCGCCTTTTCCGAGTCTGTGCCCATCGCGCAAGTGCCCATCTGGTGTGCGCTGAACAACGTGGAGTAGTTGGCGTCCAGCCGCGCAGCACCTACCTGGCGGCAAAACGCATCAACGGCAGAGGGTGAGTGGACAGATTCTCCTCTAAGCGCATGCCGCCGATTGTGAAGCGTCTGCACAGCCTGGGCACCCGCCGCGACGTGTACGCGGGTAGCCTCAGCTATACCACGCCGCAGGTGCGCCTGCTCCTGCTTACCTGGCTTATACTCGATTACAGGCTGCCCGGATCTGCCCAGGCGTACACGGCCCGAGTGTTTATCGCGGGTGAGCACTATAAAGGCGCTTATATGCCCTGCCTCTTGCATCAGTAGGCGGTGGTCGCGGGCACCGAACCAGGGTGTGGCCAGGGCGATGAGGCCAGGATGGGCCGGTGCCGCCTCGAGCCTGAAGCCGTACAGGCCGGAGAGGTGGGCAAAGTGGTCCGACATGACTGTTTGTGGCGGGCCACTCCAGGCGTCCACCCGGTCTGTGTAGGTGCCGGTTACCGCGCTTGTCGGGTGGAGGAAAAGGTTACGCCCTAGCGCAGGCGATGTTACGCCGGAGCGCAAGAGCACCAACGGTGATCGTAGCGCCCCGGCGGCCAGTGCCACCTGCTGGGCCTTCACGCGGACGGGGTAAGATTGGCCCGTCGCTGGGTTGGTTGCGACGGCCACGACGCCGACGACCCTGCCATTACGTAGCACAACTCGCTCGACCCGACAGTTGGGTACGATTGTGGTGTCGCCAAGAGCCTGAGCATCGCATAGATACGTGACTGCTGTGGATTGCTTGCCCCCGTGGCGGCAGCCAAAGACGCAACTGCCGCATTGCCAAGGGTCGCAGTAGTGCGCATTGCGAGCGATCAGCGTCCAATCCGCGCCAAGAGCCTCGCAGCCCCGCTTTAGAGCGTCGTTGTTGGGGTTGACCTCACTCTCGTCTGTGCCGACATGCAACCTTGACATGATGGCAGCCAACGAGTCGCTAAAACTCTGCGCTCCAAAGTGGCCACAGCCGGAGATATTAGCCCACTCTTCGCGCACATCATCGGGCAGAGCAAGGGCGGTTTGCCAGTTCACAGTTGTGCCCCCGCCAAGAGTGGCACCTGCGAGGATTGCCACCCCTAGGTCTGTGCTGGAGGTCAACCCGCCATCAAGGTAAAGCTGCGATGTGCCTACAAATTCGTTCTGGTTGAAATCAGGGGCTTGTTGCCCGCTGCCCGCCTCCAGCACTACCACTCGTCTGCCACGAACCGCCATCTCGCCCGCCACGACACCGCCACCCGCGCCCGAGCCTACCACGCACACATCACATTCAAGCGTAGTCGCAGCCGTTATAGGCGTGAGGCGCAGCAGGGGCACACGTGCAACCTCCTTACTTACAGGCTCATAACCGAGCACAGGCCAGGTGGGATTGTTGCCTCGCGCGTCGGGCAGGCTGTAGAAAAGGAAGGTCACAAGACGCTTCATACTCTGGAAGCCTGTGCGTAATTGCGGGAGACGGCTTGTGGAGAGTGCCTGCAACACCGCCTCTCGCTGCTCTAACCGGAGCCTTGAGAACGGCATACCCATGCGCACCAGGAGGCGAATTGTCGCGGGCTGTTCGAGCGCTCGCAAGAACATGCGGAACTGGGCGCGAGATGGGGCGTCAAGATCTTCCAATATGCGCTCGATTGCCGCCGGTACGCCCATCGAGCGAGCACTTATGGCAAACAGCCGGGCATCTTCACCCCGTTCCGCGGGCAAAGAGGGCGCTATCGTATCGCACACAGCCGTAAGGGTGCGCCGCTCAACAGTGGACAACATAGTGTTAGCCTCTCTTTCTCCCAAGATGCTCGGAAGGCTGTAGTGCAACTGGGTGCAACCGGCATCGCTATATTGTTCAAGTATAAACACTTCCGGTTTTGCTGCAAGATCAGCAAGATTAGCTGGAGAGTATTCCCGCGCCATACCCCCGACTTTTTAGTGCTCTCCGAGAACCGGGAAAGAGACGTACCCTGTGTCTGGCAGTGTGCTGACTTCGCGACCTCCTCTCGATTGGCATGGCGTTGCTCACGAGGGAAGGGCTCTACAGCAGCACTGACCTACAACACGACTTATGGAATAACCAAGGAGAATAGCATGCAGATCACCAGGAACTCCATCCAGACCAATGCCGGACCGAGCGAGTGGTTCACGGGGACAGTCTTCATTGATACAGTCGCCACGCCATCAGCGGGCTCGCGTCTGTCGGCAAGCAGCGTCCACTTCACACCAGGTGCTCGAACGGCATGGCACACTCACCTCAACGGCCAGACCATTTATGTCACTGAGGGCGTTGGCGTGTGCCAGCGCCGTGGCGGGCCAATCGAGGCCATCCGTCCGGGAGACCGGGTGTTCTTCGAGCCGGATGAGGAGCATTGGCACGGCGCTGCCCCCTATCGCATCATGACCCACCTGGCGATGCTGGAGGTCGATGATCAAGGTACTA
>JBBSIK010000439.1:0-3094 GCA_038232115.1 Chloroflexia bacterium | reverse complement strand
GCACGCGAGGGAGTGGCTGGACGTGCTGGGCGAGGTCGAGGCGCTGTCGGCTCTATCGGTGCTGGCGCATGACAACCCCGATTGGGCCTTCCCCTATGTGGCTACTCAGGCAACGGCTCTGATTGCGGCGGAGTTGGGACACCCACTGATTGCGGCGGACGTGCGCGTGTCCAACGACGTGCAGGTGGGGCCGCCGGGCACTTTTCTGCTGGTGACAGGCTCCAACATGTCGGGCAAGAGCACCCTCTTGCGGGCGATAGGCGTCAATATCGTGCTGGCGGGGGCGGGCGGGCCAGTGTGTGCTCGGTCTTTGAGATTGCCGCCGGTGGAACTGTGGAGCAGCATGCGCGTGAGCGACTCGCTTGAGCAGGGCGTGTCGTATTTCATGGCCGAATTGAAGCGGCTCAAACAGGTGGTAGACGCGGCGCGGGATTTGGCGGGGGGCGACAGACGGTTGTTCTACCTGCTGGACGAAATCCTGCACGGCACCAACACCGCCGAGCGCCAGATAGCCGCCCGCCGCGTGGTACTCTACCTCGTGTCGCAGGGCGCTCTAGGCGCGGTATCTACCCATGATCTGTCGTTCGCTCAGGACCCGCAGGTGACAGCCGAGGCCCGCCTCTACCATTTCACCGAGAGCTTCACGGACGGGCAGGGCGGGCCGCAAATGACGTTCAGCTACAAGCTCCAGCCGGGGATAGCGACCAGCACGAACGCCCTCAAGCTGATGCGGATCGTGGGGCTGGACGTGTGATGATAAGGAGTGGGTTAGGGTTGCCTATAGCTATAGTGATGCTTGTCGTCAGCACTTGGCAATCGGCAAATCGAACCATCAAGATCGAGAGCACGTGTGCCTTTTAGATACCCGTAGACCTCTGGGTATTCCTGTAAAACGAAGGCTACAACATGCTCCATCAGCCATATCTCTATAGCGTAACTGCCTTTATAAGCGCCTTCGTCGGCACCATAGGGACGCCAACCTAACTTAAAATAGCCTTCGCAAAACACGAATGCTTGATCCAGGGACCAATACGCGCCATATATTTCATCAGAGGACTCCCAATCGTCCCAAACCTCATCCGTGAGAAAATATATTGCCTGTGGCATGGAAATGCGTAGCGCCGGACTTTCGCCGGAGCCGCCTCCCAGGAGTAAATCGCCGCGCTTTGCTACAAATTCCGTATCGTCGTTGGAGTCTTCATCTATGCGATAGATTGGAATATCTCTCTCCAATCCATAGGAGGAGGGACAATGCACCATTCCAATGCATTCATGCTTATAACGCTCAATTTCTGACATCTATGTCCTCAGCGCTTCACCAATAAAGTCATCATGGCGTTCCGACCACCCTGGCATGTTGCTATTGAATGCCCCGATGAACTTCTCCAGAGGATCGTCAGCATAAGCTTCGCTTGCCTGAACTAGCCACTGAACGGCAAGGGCCTCTAGCGGCTGCCCGGTCTGCTCGGACGTGGTTGCCAGCAGGTTGTATATGTCTTCGGGTATCTCCAATTGCAGCGTGTGTGCCATGATGAGAACCTCCTATCCTGTATCCCAGTATGCCCTATAGCTCACTCCCCGAACAAGTCCTCTAAGCTGGCCTTTTTCTCGCTTTTGACGATGTTCTCGCCTATGCTGCGGGCCACGGATGGCGTGGTTGTGGCGGTGGACTGGAGGCTCTTGTAAAAATCGGCGTCGAAGGAGCGCACGCGCAGCACCACCTCCATCGGCACAGCGTGGCCCATGACCATCACTTCCTGCTTGCTGTCGAGGGTGGCGAGTAGAGCCTTTAGCTGGCTGCCGCCCCGGATGCCCATGAACACCGCATCTATATCCTTGTCGTCGTTGAGCAGGGCCGTCACGCGGGTGCCGATTTGCGACATCACCTCGTCGTCTATGCCGGAGGGGCGCTGGTCTATAATCATCAGGGTGACGAGGTACTTACGCATCTCGCGGGCTATCGTGCCGAAGATCGTGGCGCTGTCGCGGCCCAGGAACTTGTGCGCCTCCTCTATCGTGATGACCAACGGGCGCGGGGCTTCCACGCCGTCGCGGTCCTGCTCGTGCCGCTCCGACCAGTCTACCCACTCGCGGTGAATGCGCTTGGTGAGCATATTCGCCACCAGCATGTAGGCCAATGTGCTGCGGTGCTGCCCAAACATCAGGATCACGTGCCTACCCGCTTTCAGGTCGGCGATCAACCCCTTCACGCCGGTGCCGGTGGCCTCCTTCGACTTCACGACGAACGGGTATTCCGCTATTATCTCCAGCCGCCGCTTGAGGGCCTCCACCGATCCGCTGTTTGCCCCCGTTTGAGTGCAGTAGTCCTCCAGGTCGGCGGTTTCCATCTGGACCAATCTTTCGATCCAATCGCGGCCCAGCTTGCGCGATGCTTGCCGCGCCGTGATGAGCATGGCCGAGCCTTCGCTCATCTTCAATTCGCTGCCCAGCGCCTCGATGTCCTCTATCGTGATGTCGCTGAGGGCGATGCGGATCACCCCGTCGGCCCCGCCTCGCTTGCGGCTGTCCTCCTCGTCCATCGTGTAGAGGGCCACCTGCGTCTTGCCGAACAGGTCGCGCAGGCCCTTGGCGTACTTGCCCTGGCCGCGCGGCTCTAGCTCCTTCTCGGTGGCGTACTCCGAGTGCATGTCGAATATGAGGTTGACCGAGGCGTTCGACTTTATCATGCCGCCCAGGAGCCGGCGCGCCAGCATGCTCTTGCCTGTGCCGGTGCGCCCAAATATGCCGTTGGACCGCTCGACGAACTTGCGTAAATCTATGCAAATAGGGGCTTCGCTTGCCAGCCCCTCGCCTAGCTCGCGTGGGGAGCCGACGACGAAGTGGTGCTTATCCTCCGTGCCGAATACCGTCCTGTA
This sequence comes from Chloroflexia bacterium, assembly GCA_038232115.1. Lineage (GTDB taxonomy): Bacteria > Chloroflexota > Chloroflexia > QHBQ01 > JADMIH01 > JADMIH01. Next base: position 218 of record JBBSIK010000439.1, on the reverse strand, counting down.
GTCCTGCTGCCCCGCCGTAAAAGCCTGGCTAAAGGGGCCGGGTATCGTGCGGGCCGGGCGGGGCGTGCCTTCCTGCGTCAGTTCGAGCGCCATCCGCACGGTGCATTCAGCATAAGTGGTGGAGTGGGCGAGGGTGTCGCGGATAAGGGGCGAGGCCGAATCGGGCGGGTCCATGCCCACAGCGGGGTCGGTGGTTGCCAGCCGAAAAGAACCCATCG
>JBBSIK010000438.1:0-3095 GCA_038232115.1 Chloroflexia bacterium | reverse complement strand
GAGGTAGTTCTGCCTCGCCTCCTCTCCAGTGACCCTAATATGCGCGTGGGCGAAGACTTCTTCCTGGCGTTCTCCCCTGAGCGCGTGGACCCAAGTCGCACCGATTGGACGACGCGTACCACCCCCAAAGTAATTGGCGGTGTCACTCCTGCATGCCTGGAGGTCGCACTCGCCTTCTACGGCAGCGCCATCGAGCGACTAGTGCCGGTCTCTTCCACTGAGGCCGCGGAAATGGTGAAGCTGCTGGAAAATACCTTCCGAGCGGTGAACATAGGTCTGGTCAACGAAGTTCTGCTGATGTGTGACAAGCTGAACCTGGACGTGTGGGAGGTGATAGACGCGGCAGCCACCAAGCCGTTTGGCTTCATGAAGTTCACCCCCGGTCCAGGACTGGGTGGTCACTGCATCCCTATAGACCCACTGTATCTATCGTGGAAGCTCAAGACGCTGAATTACAACGCCCGCTTCATCGAACTGGCAAGCGAAGTGAACACCAGCATGCCTGCTTACTGGGTGCAAAAGGTGCAGGACGCCCTCAATGACGGAGCCAAGCCCGTCAGAGGCCGCAAAGTACTCGTGCTGGGCGTGACCTACAAGAAAGACGTAACCGACATCCGAGAATCGCCCGCGATGGACATAATCGGGCTGCTGCAAGAGAAGGGTGCGTTGGTAAGCTATCACGACCCCTACGTGCCTGCATTCCACCATGATAGCCTCGAAATGGCGAGCGTTACCGACCTCAAGGCTGCCCTCGAAGAAAATGACTGCACCATGATCGTGACCGATCACTCGGACTACGACTGGGATCTCATCAGACGCCACGCCAACACTATAGTGGACACACGCCGCGCCCTCAAGGGCCAGCGTGATCCCTCGCACCCGCAAACCCAGGACACGTCAAATAAGAAGGTCAACGCGAAAAGCAGCTAACAGGAGCGCGTTAATTCTGTCCCCCAGGTCTGCACAACATATGACCACGGCTCCGGCACTATCAGCGGCCTGATATGACTACTTCTTCCTGGCAGACGCCACATCGCCACACAGCGCCGTCGTCCCGCTGTTCACCGGTGGGTTCTGCCTGGTGGCCGTGGGAGCAAACGTACCCCACCAGGCGCGCAGGGTTGCCATACACAAGCCCATAATCCGGCACGTCTCTTGTGACCACGGCCCCGGCACCCACCATCGCAAACCGCCCTATCGTCACGTTTGTCACGATGATCGAGCCTGCGCCAAGAGCGGCCCCTTCTTTCGCCAGGATACGGCCAAGCTCCCAGTCATCATCGCTCTTAGGAGAGCCGTCAGGGTTGATAGCGCGGGGCAGTTTATCGTTGGTGAAAATAACGTGCGGGCCAACGAATACTCCGCTCTCCAGCGTCACGCCGTGGTACACGCTGGCCCGGTTCTGTATCTTCACGTTATCGCCTATCTGCACGCCGAAATCCACGTATGCGCCTTTGCCAAGTATGCAGTTGCGCCCCAGCACCGCGCCCTCGCGCACTTGCGCCTGGTGCCAAACCTTTGTCCCTTCTCCCAGCACCGCCTCGGGGGATACGTCGGCAGTAGGGTGAATATATACCTTATCACTCATCAGGTTAATATTGCTCCCGATCAACATTGTGTGTTGCGTATATTAGTATCCATAGGGTTAGGCAATCCGCCTACTGTTTCACCTCCACCACCACCGGCTGCACGGCGTTATTGCAGTAGCCCAGACGGTTCCAGCGAGCGATGTCGGGTTGTACATTACCGTACACATCGGTGGCTCGGGCACGTACAGCGTGACGACCTAACTTGGTGGCATCCCAATCGAACTCCCAGCGTTGCCAGGTGTAGGGCACGGCTGGATCCACCAGGCGTGCAGGCTGCCATGGCGCGCCGCCTTCTACGCTTACCTCCACAGATGCTACGCCACCGGCCCCGGACCACGCGAAACCGGTGACAAGGCGAGGCCCCGGCTGCAAAGTCTCGCCCGGCTGTAGGCTAGTAATAGACGCTCGTACCTGCATACTCTGCACCGGCTCAGGCTGAGGTCCAGGATCATCAGGGTAGTCAAGCACGTAGCGATCTCGCTGGTAGAAGCCGGTATAAGGTTCCTCCAGGGCAGTAATCTCGTCCAACCACTTCACGGATGCCATGCCATACCATCCAGGCACAAGCAACCGCACGGGGCCACCATGCTCATGAGGCAGAGGCTCGCCGTTCATCTCGTATGCCAGCAGAGTGTCGCCGTGGAGAGCCTTTGCGAGAGGCAGCGACCGCGCGAAGGAGATCGTCTGTTCGCCCCCCGAAGGCACGCCTGTGTCAGCGCCTGTAAAAAGCACCTCCACGACACTGCGACTCAGCCCCGCCCTTTCAAACAAGTGGGCCAGTGGCACGCCCGTCCAAATTGCTGTGCCTACGGCCCCAAAGCCCCACGGCTCACCCTGCGGCAGCGGCAAGAAGCCGAGTCGGCCATTCCCCGCGCATTCGAGGGTCACGCTAAACGAGCGCGCAGGCAGCGATTTCAGCTCAGCTAGCGAAAGGTCAAGAGGCTCCCGAACCGCACCTGCTAGCCGCAGATGCCATGTCTCGGTCTCCACATGGGGCATGCTGAAGTTGCTGCGAACGTAGAAGTTGGCGGTGGGCGTCCGCGCCTGACGCAAAGCATCAACCGTCGCTTCAGCGTTGAAAGGCTCCCTCTTGACAATGACCAGGCGCGCCTGTTCCTGTACGCTCGCGGGACCTGCCCCTTCCCCCTCAGTCTGCTTCTCCATCTCAGCTACTCTCCTGTTATCCAATATCCGTGCGGTCCAGATGTGCTTTCGCCACATACCAGACGCATCAGAGCACCATTATAGACGAAGGAATCGGCGCGGGGCAACTGCGGTCTCGCTCGACATTATATAATGCTAAGAAAGCAGTCATCTCAGAAGCATAAAGAGGGAAGATGAATCGCACTGACCGGCTACTGGCAATCGTGCTCGAATTGCAAGGTAAGGGCAAGCAACGCGCCGAGGATTTGGCTGCCACTTTCGAGGTAAGCAAACGCACGATATACCGCGATATAGAGGCGTTGTCCGAGGCAGGGGTGCCTATCGCCGCCGCGCCGGGGCAGG
>JBBSIK010000437.1:0-3097 GCA_038232115.1 Chloroflexia bacterium | reverse complement strand
TCGTGATATATGCCTGGTCCAGGCTCACTTCCAGCGCCGCCCCAAAGCATGAAATACCGAGTGATGCCGCGAATAGGAGAAAGCCGATGAAACCGAACGGCTGCACAAGCGTCAAGGCGGCTTGGTTATAGCTATCTACCTGTAGACCTCGTGGATATAGCACCACCGCAGCCGCAATGAGCACGCCGAGGGATACAACACTGCCGAAGCCCATGCCCACGACCGCAATGGCGCGGTTCACACCAATGTACTCCTTGTCCCACTTATCCTCGACCGCGCCAGATGAGTAGAAAAAGAAGAGATAAGGGCTTACAATAGCGCCCACGATGCTCACCGCTATGAAGAGATAGTGCGCAGTATCATGGCGATTGAGACTCGGTAACGCACCGGCGAGCACATTCCCCCAGTCAGGTTTGAGTGCAAAGACGGCCACCACGAACACCAGCGTGACCAGACCCAGGAGTGCCACTCCGTTCTCGATAACGCCAAAGGTGCCTTTCCACAGCAGCAGCCAGACAATGAACGCCACAGGGAGCGCCCACCACCGGAAGCTGACACCCGTAACAAGTTGCAAGGCGATGCACACACCCCCGATTTCAGCGCCGAGTACCAGGAAATCCACCGCGACTTCGATAATATACTGGATAAAGTAGAACTTGAAGCCAAACCGCTCGCGCACGGCATCGGCCAGGGTGTGCTTGCTCGCCGCCGCCAGCCGTCCCGACATCTCGACGAGGAAGGTGACGCAGAGCGTGCCCAGGACGATAGCCCAGATGAGCTGAAAGCCAAAGGCCGCGCCTGCCTGAGCCGCCGTGGCTATTGCTCCTACGTCGAGAAAGCCGCCTATGCTGGTGAGTATGCCCAGGGCGACCTCGATAATCTTCTTCACTGCTCGATCCCCATCTGCTTGGCAAACTGGCTCAGGTCATCTTCTTCAGTTGCGAGTTGCTGGATGAGAGGCGGGAGGGCGACTGCACCACCCTTTTGCGCGGCGTCGTATATCTGTGTAACTGTGGCTTGAAGGCGCTGGAGTTGTTCAAGGCCGGTGCCTCCCGAGGGTGATGCAGCCTTGACTTCTGGGAGTGGGGCCAGCTTTGCGATGGAGCCTTTTAGGTCGTCCTGCGCCGATTGGAGTGTGTCTTTGGCGTAGGCTTCGGGCACCCTGCCGCCCACCAGAGCATCTGCGACCATATGGGCCGTGGCCGCGCTGGACTTGACGCTCTGTAGTTCCGTCTTGATCGTTTCGGAGGAGGATTGTGTGCCACACCCCACCAGCAGCACTAACCCGATTGTCAGGCTAATTACGCGCCTATACATCTTCGCCCTCGCAATGTTGTTCTTTCTGCAACCCGTAGAGATCGGTGTCTGGAACAATCATACTTCCCCATACTGCCGCGCGGCAGTATTTCCACATACGCTGACCCAACTGCTCTGCGCTTATAACGAGAACAGCAGCCACATTATTCAGTATGCGCTCACCCGTGAGTACCAGTCTCACCGTATGCTCGTCAGGCTCGTCATGGTTTTTGGAGCCTGGATAGTCCAAGGTACGACCTGCCCCCGAACAAGTTTTCCACACAAATTGGACTTGTCATAATGCAAGTGTTAAGATAAGTGCCAGCTCCTCACATGATTAGCGATTGCACTGGCGAACGAAGGCGCTTTTGGGACACATGTGGGTACATCTCGAATATCCACAACGGTGGAAACTCACCGCTACACACCACCTCCACCAAGTTTCCCCACGTTATGCGCATAATCCGCACATGTGTGGATGCCTGTGCTAAGATAGCATCAAAGGCATGATGCGGGGGCAGGTAGAACGAACTGGACCTTTGCGCTGCGGTATGGAAGATGAGAGCAAAATGCGCCTGCGGAAAAACTGACAGGTAACGCTACGGAGAGCAAGAAGATGTTACAAGCCTCACAAAATCAACTTCCCTCGATTGCCGACCTGCTAGTGCGGGGCAAACAGGCAGCCATGAGCGGCCAGCGCGAATTGGCGCGCGAAACCCTGGCGCATGTCGTCTATCTCGACCCGGCCAACGCCGAGGGCTGGCTGTGGTTGTCAGGTGTGGTAGATGTGCCGAACCAGGTACGATATTGCCTGGAGCGCACTCTACGTATAGACCCCTACAACAGCAGAGCGCTTCGCGGCATAGAGTGGCTGGATGCTCGCGGCAAGGATATTAACGAGGCTCGTGCTGCGGCAGAGCGAGTGAAGCCTTACTGGCAGACCTCCAAGCCCAAGCCGCTTCTCAACCTTGTCAAAGGCCAGGCACAGGCATCCGGCGGAAACTCCGTGGGCGCTCCTATGCCACTTACCGCCAACGGTGATACCATGGGGCAGCGCAAGATGGCAAGCTGGACATCCGTGGGAATGACGATGCCCAACACCCGCGTGGCCCGCTCTAATGCCCCCACTATGCCTGTTTCCGGCGAGACTCTGGAGCGATTGAGCCGCACGGGCGTGCCTGCGGGAGACCGCGAGTACCGTGAGGAAGTGCTGGAGTCCGATGATGAGTTAGCGCCTCGCTTCGTCACCAACATAGCTTTACATAATCTAACGAGAGCGATTGACAAAGTGACCGGTGCCGGGGGCCTGTCGGCGATGTTCAATATAGCGCGGCTTGGCGAACTCGAAGGGCTGGAATTGGACCCGGACGAGACGCCTGCTATCAATTACACCCGCTTCAGTGCCTTTAGCGAGGCAATGGAAGAGTTCTACAGCCACGCGGTCGAATCGATGGAGTATAAGGTAGGCCGCGAGATGTTCCGGCAGGAACTGGCCCTCAAAGGCAAGATGGTGGCTATGAAGGGTATCAGCTTCAAGCTGATGTCGCCTGAAAAGAAGCTGCGCACGGTTCTGATGGAGATGGCCGACGCGCACGCACGACTGGGCATGGAGGCCTACTTTGAGGAGCAGGAGGGCGGATACCTGTTCGCTACTGAGACCTGCCCCTACTGCTATGGTCGCCTCACGAACGCCCACTGCAACATCACCGCCGGCTTTCTCGCCGCTGGTATCGAGTGGGCCACGGGCCGGAGCATAGAAGTCGAAGAAGTGACGTGCCGAGGACTGGACGAAGAGTATTGC
>JBBSIK010000436.1:0-3112 GCA_038232115.1 Chloroflexia bacterium | reverse complement strand
AGCCGGTTCAACCTCTGAATACCTGACGATCACATGCTTGCTACTTATTTTGGAAGCGTCAGAACTCAGAGCGCGCAATCTTCCCTGTCACGCTTTGAGTGTTCTAACTATGGCTCAGCCGCAGCAATTGCGTGTCGTTAGGCTGCCATCAGCAGGTATTGCAGGGCGCCAAATCGCTGCCGGAATATCTTCCGTTGCTCCCCCAAAGGCACCGTTTGTTGCGGCCTACTACGGTAGCGGAAATAATCTCTCGATTCAACAGCCCAGCACGCTGTTCAGACCACCGAAAGTATCCGGGGATTTTCGCGGATTGGACGGGTCGTTGAGCCATCGTGTGCCGTCTATCAGGAATTTATACGTATAGAGTCCCGACGGCAACGAGGGTCGGTGGGATTGCCAGATACCCGGCTCGACTTCCTCAGCTTCATGCGCTGTGCGCCACCCGTCCCAGCTACCCAGCACCTGCACCTTGCGGGCGCGATGGTCGTGCAGGAGGAATTCGATCCCGCCTGGTGTGACTTGCGGGGACATAGGACGCCCCTCCAAAGGGCCGTGCTGCTCGCGCAGGGCCAACGATACGGCCTGTCCTGGGTCGAGCGCACCCGCGCCCTGCCGCTCCATGGACGCGCCGGCTACGGGCAGCGCGGAGGAAATCAGGATATCGCGTATCTGGTGCGGTGCGAGCTTCGGATTGGCCTCAAGCATACATGCTACCGCACTCGCAACTATGGGCGCTGCGAAACTAGTGCCTCCCACAAGTTGGTAATGTGGGGTTATCAGCTTCAACTCTGCGATGCGCCCGTCCACTTCCGGGTCCCCTAACGGCCCATGAGCGCGGCGCTCGAACAAGCGATCAGCTTCCATTGCTACGTCCGTGCCGGGCAATATAGGAGCTACCACCCACATGCTGGGGGCGACAAGCTCCGGCTTGAGCATCCCATCGGTGCTCAAGCCATAGTTACTATGCCATATCTCCAGTTCGGCGTGGCTGAAGGTGTTCTTGTCGTCTAGCCCACCGACGGTGATGGCTTCGGGCGCTGTAGCTGGCGGCACCAGCCGCCTCTCTCCATCGTTGCCCGCAGCCGCAATCACTGTAATGTTCTTTGCCACCAACGCGGCTACCGCTTCGTCCACCGGATTGCGATCCTCCATATGCGCAAGCGGGTCGCCCGCCACCGACATGCTTACCACCCGCACTCTCAGGGTTGGACCATGCCCAAGCAACCAGCGCAATGCGCGGACGATGTTGTCATTGGTGATGCGCCCCCTCTCGTCTCGCACTCTCACCAGCACCAGGTCGGCATCGCGTGCTAATCCGCTGTAAAGCCCGTGACTTAGCCAGCCGTTGCCTGCGGCTACGGTGCTGGTCATCAGGCCGTGCCACTTGGACGAGTGGGCATCGTCCCAACCCGGCCAGGCAGGCACTTCGTTAGGCCCAAACCGAATCTCTAGAACCGGCTCTACGACCGCATTAACCCAGGCTCGAATGCGATTGACTGGCCGAATGAGACCTGGGTGCGGATAGAAACCAGAGTCGAGTAGGGCCAGCGTAACACCTCGCCCCGTGTAGCGTGGGTCAGCGTGCAGGCGCAGAGGCGTAGGCAGCGCGCCGAAAGCCGCCTCAGCGTCGAGGGGCCACACGCTTTGTATCCCGTCGTGCAGAGCGTCATCTCCTCGCTCAAGGAGGGTCTGCAACAGTGCGCTCTGTACGCACGCTGGGCAGGTTCCGTCTTCCCTTTTCCATTGAGGGTTCTGGCTGATGAGCCTTGCCACTACGTCGCCCCCCAGCCATGCGGCTTCCGCCAAAGTATCTGACGTGCTCGGTGCCCCACAGAGGGGACACGTCGCTGTAGTCCCATCAGCCATCTTGTGATTTCTCGCTTTCACCGCCTAATATTCCCTTGACCGCAGCCACAACGTTCTTGCTTGCATCCTGAATTACGTGGAGCGTGTGCTCCGCCATGCCCTCGCCCTCGTGCTGTTCGGCTTTTGTGCGTCGTTCGCCCTGTTGCTGGATGAGGTCGGCGACCAGGCCCGTCCAGCCCGTTTGGTGGCTGGCGCCGACCCCTCTGCCACTATCTCCGTGAAAATACTCGTAAAATGGGACATAATCGCCCCAATGCGGGTCGCGCTGGAATGGGCTTACCCCGATATCGATGACTCGGTGACGTTTTGATAATGAGCTAATTCGAAGGCTTCTGGGCTGGCGTAACCAAGCGCTGAGTGCAGACGCTGTCTATTGTACCACACCTCTACGTATTCGAAGATAGACTGGCGAGCTTCGGCTCGTGAGTTGTAGACGCCAGTCGCGCATTCAGCCTTCAAGGTAGACCAAAAGCTCTCTATTACTGCGTTATCCCAACAATCTCCTTTCCGGCTCATGCTCACCGCCATGTTGTTGGTGCTGAGCAATTGCTGATAATCATGAGCCGCATACTGGCTGCCTCTATCTGTGTGGTGCAGCAGTCCTTCTCCTAGCTGTCGGTGAGCAGTGGCCATCTGCAGAGCGGAAGCAACCAACTCCTGCTCCATCTGTTTATCCATTGCCCAGCCAACCACCTTACGTGAGTAGATGTCCAACACTGCCGCCAGGTAGAGCCACCCTTCTTTCGTCGCCACGTACGTGATATCTCCAACCCATTTTTGATTCGGTTCGGCTGCCCAGAACTGCCGATTGAGCGTATTTGGTGCAACCGGGTAGGCGTGGCGAGAGTTGGTCGTGGTTACCTTATATTTTCTGTGGCACCTTGCCCGTATTCCAGCCTTACGCATCAGGCGAGCAACGCGATTTAGGCTGCAAGCCATACCAGTACTCTTCAGTTCAGCGTGTATGCGTGGTGCTCCATACGTGCTTCTACTCCTTTTGAAAGTGGTTTGTATAGCCGCCGTTAGTTGTTGGTTAGCCCATTTTGGCTTTGCCAGTCTCTCTGTTGGAAGGCGGCCCCTCCTGACGCTTGATCCACCTGTAGTATCCGCTTCTGGACACTAGGGCACCCGGCACATTATCTTGATATCATATTCTTGCTGGTGCCACTGGATGAAAGCGAATTTTAGTCTCGGTCTTGCGTTTTCGAAAAGATGGTGATGGCTTTTTTTAGTATGTCCCTTTCTT
>JBBSIK010000435.1:0-3138 GCA_038232115.1 Chloroflexia bacterium | reverse complement strand
CGGCGCGCCCTTGTAGTGGGCCGGGCAGGGACTGCAGGAACGATACCTGCTGCGGACTGCTCGACCCCATCTATAATCATCGCAGGAGTTTCGGGCAGTGACTCTGGACCGGCGCTTCTAGACTCCTGCAATAGCTCCTGCCCGACTGAGGGAGCCGCTTCAGCGTCCTCAGTGTCCGCAGGCAAAGGCGTAGGAGCAGCGGCCTGTCCTCCGCGCGTTGTCATCGGCTGTATCTGTCCCTTGATCTTCTCAGGGGGAAGCTCGTGCAGGGCTGGCCGTCGGGGTGTAGGCTGCAACGAGGGACGCTCCGGTACGGGCACCGCCTGTTGCTCCTGAGTTTCAGTTCGTGTACGTCGCTCCTCGCGCAATGGAGTTGTGGCCTGAGCCGGAGCCGGGGCAGACTCTGCCGGAATGTCAGCAGTAGACCCCGTAGTGGGAGCCTCCTGATTTGACTGCGCCTGCACGCGACGCTCCTCGCGTATCTCGCGCCAGGAACGACGCTCTTCACGCTGTCCTGTCTGCCCCTGAGCGCGACCCTGGATTGATTGAGGTTGCACTTCCGGCTTCTGGGGCAGGGATATCGCTTCGCCTGCGGGGAGATCGGCGGGGGGTGGTTCGGACGCGGTGGGTGCGGCCTCGACAGGTGCGACTGTGACCGTGGCAACAGGTGCCGTTGCTATCTGCGTGCCGCGTGCCCTTGCGGCCTCCACGATGAGCTTTATCATCTCGTCGCGGGTGGCGAGCAAGCTATTGCCGCCGTCTCGGATATAGAGCTGGCTGGTGGGCCCATATAGGTAAGGGCGGTTGTCTCCGCCAGGCACGTTCATGACGATAATGCCACGACCGCCAGCCCCCGGCTTGATGTCGAAGTTAACGTCCATTTGCGGCTCGATGGTCTTATGCACGTCCTCGCGGAGCATGCGGATAGCGTCTTCGGGCCGCTCGATACCCTGCACCGCTATGGCCTTGTCGGGGCTTGCGCCTATATAGATGATACCACCGTAGCCGTTGGCGAACGCCACCACGTCCTGCATGATGTGGCGGGTGCGCATGTTGGGGTAGATCACGCGGTCGTGGAACGCCACGATCTGGTTAGGCCCTTTCTGCCGAGCGGCGTCTATCTGCTCCCATGCGCGATTGGACTGGTAGGGGCGCGTGCGGGTGAAGTCATCACCACGCAGCACTTCCCGTAGCGCCTCGAACGAGGTTTCCCGCATCAGCACTTCGGTTACGCGGGCACCCACCCCCAGGCGCTTGTTGTTGCTGTCCGACTGCTCGGTATCGAGCGAGTGGGCGTCGGAGCCTTGTATGCAGTGCATACGGCGTGGATACTCGGTCTTGGTGCCATTGTAGAAGCCCGCGGTTGTACGCCTATTTGTCTGCTCAAGGTCTGTGACCTCCAGGCAAACGAGATTGGAGTCCTGCGTATAGGCGATCTTGGTCTGGCCGCCAAAAGGGAAGCCCTGCATAGCCACGCCGTTCGACGAGTTGGCGTGCGCGGCGATTGCCATGCCACCCGCTACCGTAATAGCGTTGTAGGCAGCCAGCACATCCGACGTAGAGCCAACATCGGGCGCGCCGCGCAGCATCTTTTCTTCGGGCACGTTCAGGTTGAGCAGCAGGTATTCCAGCTTGCGTACCGAAGTACCTTCGGGGAATATACCCAGAATGTGGAAACCAAAGGTAGCGGTAAACTCGAAAGCCGGTAGCACCACGAGCTTGCCAAGCAGTCGGCGGTACTCGTTGAGGGTGGTCTGCTCATCCGAACTGATACGTCCCAATCGTTCGAGAAGTGTGAGCGTCTCGATCTCCTGGTGCATCGCCGCGTAACCCGCCACGCTGTTGTGGTCGGCGAAGGCGATCATATCGAGATTCTTTTCCTCAGCCTTCTTCAGGATGTCGAGATAGGAGATGCCCGGATCGCGGTAGTCGGAGGAGGCGGGCGTGTGGAGGTGAAGGTCTATCTTCTTCCATGTCAGTCCGTCGGCGGCGGGACGATTGCGGGCTATTTCCGCGTCCTGCAAATAAGGGTTGGGCCTATCATCGTCGTAGCGTTCGCGCCTCACTCGGGTTCCGGTGCCGGTACTGCTACGTGTATAGGGTCGTTTGTTGTTGTTCATGTATGCCTCAATCTCATGTAAGACGCAGGCCGCAAACACGCGCGCAAGCTATGGAAGGCATTCTTTTGCCTTCTCGCTTGCTATGATTCTGCTGTAAGAGCGGTGTGTCTATCTAAAAGTACAAATGCGAGGCTGGAGATTAGTGACTGCGTCAATGTTTAATTCTTACTGCTTAATTCTTAATGGCCGGTATGTGCGGATGCTTGGTTCTTCTTACCCAGTTGGTGGCCGGGCTAATTAAGAATTAAGCAGTAAGAATTAAACATTCGGTTGAACCGCGGGCGAATTGCCGTGGTTTTTGCGCCTGCGCCTATCGCTACCATGGCTTTCCTCCTGAGCAATCTGTTCGGAGCTGGCACGGGTGACTTCGGGCACAGTAGGTACGGCGGCGGAAGCCTCGACCTGTCGTAGCACAACGTCAATCACCTGGTCCATCGTTTCAACCCAGATGAACTCCATGTCGGCGCGTGCGGGTCGAGACAGTTCAGCCCACTCCGGCTTGTTTGCCAGGGGCGCGATTACGTACTTCATCCCGGCGCGATGGGCCGCCAGAGCCTTTTCCTTGAGGCCACCGATGGCAAGCACTCGCCCGGTCAGGGTGATCTCGCCTGTCATAGCGATGTCGCTCCTGATGGGGCGTCGAGCGATAGCCGAGATGAGGGCCACTGCCATCGTGATACCGGCTGAAGGGCCGTCCTTGGGAATAGCGCCTTCGGGCAGATGGATATGCAGATCGGTCTTTTCTAGAGCCTCGAGATCTATTTGCAGTTGGGCGGCACGAGAACGCGCAAAGGTAAGCGCGGCGCGGGCCGACTCCTGCATAATATCGCCCAGGCGACCTGTAATCGTGAGCGCGCCGTGACCGGGCATCGCAGCCACTTCCACGGGCAGCAACTCGCCACCATGTTCCGTCCACGCGAGGCCCATCGCCACGCCGATCTGGTCGTTTCTCGCCTCCACGTCCGCACGGTAGCGGGCCGGGCCGAGAAGCTCCTCCCAATTGTGCTGGTTCACCCTT
>JBBSIK010000434.1:0-3144 GCA_038232115.1 Chloroflexia bacterium | reverse complement strand
GAGACCGGCAAGCTCGACGTGCAAGGTCCGGATGCGGCGGCGTTGGTGCAACGATTCACTGATATCGACCTGGCTTCAATCAAATATTTCTGGGCCACCAACGGCGATATAGACGGCGTGCCCTGCCGCATCTCTCGCACAGGCTACACGGGCGAGGACGGCTTCGAGCTATTCTTCCCGGTGGGGGAGACGGTGCGAATGTGGCGGTTGTTCGTCGAGAACGGCGCGGCACCTAGCGGTCTCGGCTGCCGTGACACTCTGAGACTTGAGGCCAGCCTGCCGCTTTCGGGCAGTGACGTGGCCCCACCATACAACCGCAACCCCGTGTGGGCCGGCTTTGGCCGCTTCGTCAAACTGGACAAGGGCGTTGAATTTGTGGGGCGTGAAGCATTGCAGAGGGCCAAGGACGACCCCGAGGGCGAGCGGCTGGTCAATTTCTTCATCACCGAGCGTGGCGTGCCCCGCGCCCACTATCCGATTATGAAGGACGGCGAGCAGGTGGGTGAAGTAACCAGCGGTTCATACGGCCCCACCCTGGACAAGTACCTGGGCATGGGCTGGGTCAAAGCCGGTCTGCATGCCCCCGGCACCCGTCTCGATGTGCTGATCCGAGAGCGCCAGGTAGCCGTCGAAGTGCTGCCGAGGCCAATGTATAAAAGAGTGAAACGTGAAGAGTGAAACGTGATGCGGTTCGCTAATACGGATGCCGCATTTTAAGAGACCCTCTTTAGCAAGACGTATCACGTTTTACATTTCACGTTTCAGAATCGTTTCACATTTGATTTCCTTAGGAGGGCATAATGGAGAACCCGCGCGATTACAGGTATACCAAAGAACATGAGTGGACACACATGGAGGGCGATATTGCCACGGTGGGCATCACCAATTATGCGGCCACGCAGCTTGGTGATATGGTGTATGTGGACATGCCGAGCGCCGGGCAGACGGTCTCTCAGGGCGAGTCGATGGGCGCGCTGGAGAGCGTGAAGGCCGCCGCTGACTTTTATAGCCCCTTGAGCGGAGAAGTCACCGAGCGCAACGAGCGTTTGCTGGACGAGCCGGGCCTGCTCAACTCCGATCCGTTCGGCGAGGGCTGGTTCGCCAAGATACGAATCGCCAACAGCGACGAGTTCGACGCCCTCATGTCTGCGAGCGAATACGACGAATTCGAGAAGGCGCAGGGGTGAGAAGGTCGCTTCTTTGAGCGAAGTGCGCGGCTGGCGAACTGATATAGTTGCGCTTGCCATAGTACGGCGGGGCGACTCTGTGTTGATGGTACGCGAGCAGCGTGGTAGCGACCCGCAGTTGACGTATTGGCTACTACCCGGCGGCTTGGTGGAGCGGGGCGAAGTGGTAAGCGAAGGACTTGTCCGGGAGGTGCGCGAAGAAGCCGGGCTGCAAGTCTTGGAGATCGGTTCGCTCGCGTGTATTCAGCACACGGTAGACGCTAACAAGGGTTTGCAGGTGTTGGCCTTTGTATATGAGTTGCTGTTGTGGTCTGGGGAACTGCAACCTGATGATCCTGACGGTGACATCCTGGAGGTAGCGTTCGTTCCTGTGGCAGAGGCTGCGGAGAGGCTGGGAAGGCTGCCGCTTAATGCCGTGAGTAGATGCATAGCCGATTACTTGCGCGGCATCTATCCTGCTGGAATGACCTGGATGTGCAAGCAATTGGCTTCTGGGGAATGGCAGCTTACATCGGTCCCGAATATCCCCCGTTTTGGTCTAGGTCGGCACATGGCCTGAGTCATGAGATCGAGTAAAATTACGTGCAACACGGCGAACAGTATGCATGAAGCACTAGAATTGAGGTAACACAAGCAAATGGTTTATACGCCCAACACCGAACCGCAGCGGCAGGAGATGCTGGCTGCTATGGGCTTGAATGCGGTCGAGGACCTCTATAGAGAGGTGCCCTCGGAAGTGCTCAACCCTACGATCAACCTACCCGTCCCGATCTCGGAGCCGGAGCTTATGGCCGAGATGCGCAGACTATCAGAACTGAACGCCGACGCTCTGCACTACGCTCACTTCCTGGGCGCAGGCTCGTACAACCACTTCTCGCCGAGCGCCGTGTATCGCTTGATGTCGCGCAACGAGTTCTACACTGCCTATACGCCCTATCAGCCGGAGCTTAGCCAGGGTATCCTGCAACAGATTTACGAGTTTCAGACGCTTATCTGTGAACTGACCGGCATGGACGTAGCAAACGCCTCGATGTACGACGCCGCTTCTGCTATCGGTGAGGCGGCTGTCATGGCGTCTTCCATCACCAAACGCAAGAAGGTGGTTATCTCGCCCAAGACGCACCCTGAATACAAGGCAGTGCTGCGGACCTATGCCGGCGGTCACGGCATCGAGATCGTAGAGCAGGATGCAAACATCAAGGAAGCCTCTGATCTCGACCCGGATACCGCCTGCGTGATTGTGCAACAGCCCAACTTCCTCGGCGAAATCCGCGACCTCAATGGCCTTGCGGTGCGGGTGCATGAGGCCGGGGCGATGCTCATTATCGTGTTTGACCCTATCTCGCTGGCCTTGCTCAAAAGCCCAGGCGAGTACGATGCGGACATTGCGATAGGGGAGGGCCAGAGCCTCGGCATCCCTATGTCGTTCGGAGGGCCGTATGTGGGCCTCTTTGCGACAAAAGACAAGTACGTGCGCCAGATGCCTGGTCGCCTCGCCGGTATGACGAAGGACGTGAACGGCAAGCGTGGCTTCGTGCTCACGCTCCAGACCCGCGAGCAGCATATTCGGCGCGAGAAAGCCACCTCCAACATCTGCACCAACGAGGCGCTGATCGCCCTTGCCGCCACCATCTACATGTGCTGCATGGGTCCGCAGGGCCTCAAGCGCGTGGCAGAGCTTTGCTACCAGCGCAGCCATTATCTAGCCAATCGCCTAGCCCAGCTACCCGGCTACAAGATCATCAGCCGCGAGCCGTTCTTCAAAGAGTTCGCAGTCGAGACTCCCATATCACCGACAGAGTTGAACCACCACCTCCTGGAACACAAAATAGTCGGTGGCCTCGACATAAGCGGCACGCCAGAGGTGGACAGCATAAAGAACGCCTGGCTCCTCTGCGCCACCGAGA
Organism: Chloroflexia bacterium; assembly: GCA_038232115.1. Classification (GTDB taxonomy): domain Bacteria; phylum Chloroflexota; class Chloroflexia; order QHBQ01; family JADMIH01; genus JADMIH01. The sequence continues at coordinate 50 of JBBSIK010000434.1, read as the reverse complement.
TGACGACGCGGGCGCAGATGGATAGGCTTGTCGCCGCGCTCACTGAAATT
>JBBSIK010000433.1:0-3155 GCA_038232115.1 Chloroflexia bacterium | reverse complement strand
TGCCAGGCTGGATCGCACTGAGCGCCTTGACGGCTGATTAAGTGAAAACATTATACTGCGTTTAGCTTTCTGCTCCAATTGAAGGCTACCTGGCAGTTAGGGAAGAAGGCATTGCCCCCGATCCTGGACGACTGACCTCGCGACACCAGAACTGCAGACCTGAAGTACGGCAAGTTGCCTGGCGCAACGCACGGCTCACCGGGGCCGCCACATAGATACCCACCCAGCACGCCTGTAGTGTGCAAATACCCGTCCGGCACCTGCAAGCCCTTGTGTATGCTCTGCCATCCCGCTTATCTTAGGACGATGCACACCTATATTTACCTGATTCTGCACATGTTCCGGTTGCTCCTCGACCTGCTCTCTACCCATCGCTTGTCCGACCCTCAGAAGGACATCGAAATTCTGCTCCTGCACCAGCAGCTTCGTATTGTCCAACGTAAACTACCCAAGTCACCTCATATCTCTGCTTGGGAGAAGGGTATCCTTGCTGTATTAGCAGTCCACTTCAGAATATGCTCCGTCGGCACGGGCAAACGGCTTGACGCAGCGATGGTACTTTTCAAGCCTGACACTGTACTCCGCTGGCACCGGGAACTGGTTTGGCGGAAGTGGACCTTCCGAGCAGAGAAACAGACCGGAAGGCCACCTGTTGGAGCAGAGTTGGAGGAGCTAATTGTGCAGTTGGCCAGAGAGAACCCCCGCTGGGGCTACAGCAAAATACAGGGCGAAGTGCTCAAGCTCGGCTACGGCGTCAGCCGCTCCAGTGTCAGAAACATCCTCAAACGCCGACAAGTTTCTCCTTCTCCCGAGCGTAAGAAGCAAGGTAGCATCTGGCGCACCTTCCTAGGACACTACGCCAACCAAATGGTCGCAGGTGATTTCTTCACGGTGGAAAGTATTCGATTGCAAACACTCTACATCTTGTTCTTTATCGAGCTGGGTACGCGTCGTGTGCATCTGGCAGGTTGTACCGCCCACCCAACTTCCGCATGGGTAACACAGTAAGCACGCAATCTAGCCTGGGATCTGGGGGATAATCGAGAGTTGCCTTTGCGCTTCCTGATCCACGACCGAGACGCCAAGTTCACTCTCTCATTCGACACAGTGTTTGCGGCCGAAGGCATAGAGACTGTCCTGACGCCTTACCGGTCACCGAAAGCCAACGCGTTTGCTGAACGCTGGGTGAGGACGGTGAGAGACGAGTGCCTGGATCATCTGCTCATCATCAGCGAAGGGCACCTGCGCCGTGTGCTGATCGAGTACATCGGGTACTACAACGGAAGACGCCCGCATCAGGGTATCAGCCAGCGTATCCCGATCCCGTTGGCACCATCAACGGTGTTATTCGGCTTGCTATCACAAGGCTGCGATCCACTACGAGGTGATATTGAACGGCGGGATGTGCTGGGCGGGATCATCCATGACTACTACAGAGATAGCAGCCGGACTGCCTAACTACGAATGGATGCCTTTTTGCACACTACACGCCCGCCGCTCACCTCAGCTATCTCCTCTGCCACTCTCTTTGCCAATTCAGGATCACGGAATTCGTCTACGTACTTCATAATGCCTTCTCCTAACGCAACGATGATAGATTACCTGCCCATCCTTGACTCTGCATCGCCCATATCACCTCAAGAAGCGCGTGGTAAGCTGTGGCTTGAGCCTCTTGTATGCGTGGGACATGGTCACTTACGGCGACAATACAGAAATCTACGGCAGGCGATCTCGCCATCTTGCCCCCATCGTATCCCGCAAGAGCCACGGTAAGCATGCCCTGCTTCTTTGCCTGCTCAAGCGCCGCCACGACGTTGGCTGAGTTGCCACTGGTAGAGATACCGAAGGCTATATCCCCTGGCCGCCCGAAGGCGATCACCTGGCGAGAGAAGATATTGTCAACCCCCACGTCATTAGCCACCGCTGTTACCACGGCTACATCGCCGGTCAGTGAAATCGCGGGTAAGGGCCGAGGTGCTCCAGATTCCACGTTTTCGATTTCAGGTTCTTGGTCTTGCGTTTTGGCGTGTTCCCCTTCTTTCGATCCAAAATCTGGGATCGAAAATTTGAAATCGGTATGTGGGTTGCTCAGGTCCGCAACAATGTCTTGCGCGTCGGTGGTGCTGCCTCCGTTGCCAAAGGCCAGTAAGGTCCCGCCCGCTGCGAAAGCCCGCGCCATGGCCGTGCCCGCAGCCACAATCGTATCGCGGTATCCCGCAAGCAACGCACGCCTGAGCGCGACCACCTCGTGGCACTTCTCAAGTGTCGAGTGCTCTACTTGCGCCAGCACCTCATCGGCATTGGACGTGCCCCCCTCAAACAGGTACGGATAGAAGAGGCGGTCGTATTCCGAACCCTCCCCGCTCTCAATTTCAAAGTTTGGATCCTGGATTCTGTGACTGTTGTCCACCGTACCCGCCTTTGCTTGAACTAACTCACCGTAGGCCCTACTCGCCCAGGTTGCTGAGGGCCACACCACCATGCACCAGGAGCAAGTCACCAGGCGCAACGGCATCTACCAGGCTGATGTCCACTTCTTCTGTGATGCCCCCGATGGCTACCTGTGCCAGCGCCGCCGCCTCGTTTATGCTCAACACCCTCGCGGGCAGCGCCTCGTCGGAGCAGGTGATACAGTGAAAGTCAATCCGCTCTTGATAGTCGCTATTGAGGTCCCTCTTATTCTCTATCTCCTGGCTCATTCCAAAAGTCCTTCATGTTCAAAGAATATGTGTACCAACTCCCACAGGACATGATACAGCGTTTCGTGCGTTTCCTGCACCACCATTGCGTCATCAAACGGCACGACGAAGCAGAAGTCGAGCGCGGCGCTGGAGAAAAGCCCCCCATCACCGCCCGCCAACCCCAGCGTGAGCAAGCCCAAACGCTTCGCTTCGACCAGAGCGTCTACCACATTGGCGTCTCGACCGTCAGGCGAGAAGCCCATCGCAATATCTTGAGGCCGCGACAGTACGGCTAACTGTCGCCCAAAAGGTACGCCGCTTATATTGCCGACACTCAGCCCGCTCATAGTGGCTGTGTCGTTGGTAAGCGCCATGGCCGGCAGGGCGCGCTTGCCGACGATAACAGGGTGTACGAACTCCACCGAAACGTGCTGGGCGTCGGTGGCGGCGCTGCCGGTGCCGAAAGCGAGCAGC
>JBBSIK010000432.1:0-3158 GCA_038232115.1 Chloroflexia bacterium | reverse complement strand
TCGCTCGGCTACTATCACGGCGACAAGGATGTGGAGAGGCTGATCGTCGAAGCATACGAAAGCGGTGGAGTGCAGGCCGAGAGCGCCATCTTCGCAATGGGCCGTAGCCTGGATCCGCAGTGGCAACAGGTAGTACTGGACGAGCTTGAGAGCGGACGCCACGCCATGCGCTACGAGGCTGCCCGTGCTGTCGGCGAAATGACCCTGGCCGAGGCCCTGCCATTCCTGGCGCGCATGATCCACGACAAGGACACAGAGGTGAAACTTGCAGCTATATGGGCGCTCGGCCAGATAGGGGGCAAGCCCGCCGCCGAAGTCCTGGCTCAGGCCGCCAGGAGTCCGGAACCCGCCATCCGCGAAGCCGCCCAGGAAGCAATGGAGGAGATTTCCTTCAACAATGACCCGCTCAGCGTGAGTAAGTAGGGGTCAGGGGCTGGTGAAGAATCCTATCATAACCTTTGCGCGCCCTTCGCGGTTTCGTCTCCTGGTCCCCGGTCCCCAACAGTATGTGACATCAACATAGCACATCACTCAACGTTTTAAGGTATAATCCAAGCATATACAACACCTTTTATTCATAACAAGCACATGAAATAGTACGGAGATAGAATGTCGCATAATGTGGGCGTTTTCGTGGACGTGTCAAATCTCTTTTATTCGGCCAAATCCGCCGGCGTCGAAGTAAACTACTGTCGCTTGCTGGAGCACGCAGTTGCCGGACGCGACCTCATACGCGCTTCCGCCTACACAGGCGTTGACCCTGAGAACCCCAACCAGCGCAAGTTTATAGACTTCCTTCGAGCCAACGGCTACAAGGTTATCTGCAAGGATATTCACAAATATGAAGGCGGGCGTATCAAGGCCAACCTCGATATAGAGATAGCTGTTGATATTATGCTGCTGTCGGAGAACCTGGACGTGGTCGTGCTGGTCAGCGGCGACGGCGACTTTGTGAGGCTGGTGGACTCTATTCAGATGAAGGGTGTGCGTTGCGAAGTCATCAGCTTCGGAATCAGCACCTCGAACGAACTGATTGACGTAGCGGACCACTTCACCGAGATCGGTTCTCTGTCGGGGATCTTCCGCAATGCGCCATCAGGCCCCGGCGTACACGTCAGGAGTGTGCAGGGATCGGGCGCGGATGCGCGTGGCGTGTATGCATACAGCGCCTACAGCATCAGCACAAGCTATGGCACGCAGGGTGAGCGGCTCACCGGAGAGCGCGAACGCGAAAGACCGCGCCAGCCAAACGAACGCATGCAGCAGCCATACTGGGACAACCGCGATCCTCGTTCTCAGAACCAGCTTGGAACCTCCGAGCAGAACATGCCGCTCAACTCAGGCGACAACGGCTCGCAATCTATGGGCTACAGCTTCGCCACCCACGACGAATTCATGCTGCCCGACGCTGACGCCTGCGGGGATGCCCATTCTATACCACTGCCCCGACCCCAGAGCCAGGTGAACGGGCATATCGCCCCGAACGGCAACACTACAGGCAACCTCGGCGCGCGTGAGCCTAGCAGTAACCATGAGTAGAGGCGGCACGCAGGCTGCACCCGCGCAGAGGTTGGACTACAACAAAGAGCAAACAGAAAGCAAAGGCAGCGAGTTCTCCCTGGTCGCTCCAGGCAATCGGGCAGACTGGGACCGAGGTATGAACGCAGCGGGCGCGAGCCTGTTGCAATCGTGGCTGTGGGGTGAATTCAAGAAGCAGGCCGGGTGGTCGCCATTGAGGCTTGTCATGCGCGGCGACACCCATCGCGCAGCAAAGCAACCCCTTATCGCATCGCAGATGCTTTTCCGTGCCGTGCCACGCATACCTCTTCCCCTCTCCGTGGCTTATATACCTCGTGGTCCCGTCTACATGCCCGATGCGAGTGTCGGAGAAGATACCGAGGAGGCGTTCTGGGCGAGCATACATAGCGTCGCCAGGAAGCGGGGCGCTATTTTCCTCAAGGTTGAGCCGAACATTGAGCTTGACGAGCAGGTGACAAGAGCAACGGTAGACCGCAAGATGCAGGCGCGGGGCTTCCGGCCGTCGGGTCGTCTGCAACCGGCCCGCACTATTGTGCTCGACATAGGCAAGAGCGAGGACGACCTGCTCCGTGCGATGAAACCCAAAACGCGGTACAACCTGCGACTGGCCGGGCGGCGTGGAGTTGTCGTGAGGCGAGCTGAAACCCTGGAAGACCTCCGCACATTCTATAATCTGCTGCAAGTCACGGGTGAACGCGATGAGTTCGGCATCCATACCTTCCCCTATTACGAGCAAATGTTGAAGTTGTTTGGGCTTGGTGGCGACAGTAACGCATTGGTCCTACTCGCTGAACACCCCGACGAGAGCGAGCGGGCGGAAGGCCCCATAGCAGGGCTGCTCGCGCTCAAGTTCGGGCATGAGGCGATATATATGTATGGCGCTTCGGCCAACCGTGGTCGGGAACATATGCCCACCTACCTGCTCCAGTGGGAGGCCGTCAAGTGGGCCCGCACCCATGGCTGCACCGTCTACGACTTCTGGGGCATACCCGATGCTCCTTCCGATGATGAAGGTGGGTCCAGCCCTACTGCTGAAGCGGTTTCCCCGATAAATGCACGCGCTGGTTTACGTGGTGTATACTGGTTTAAGAAAGGCTTCGGTGGCAGAGAGATCGAGTATCCTGGCGCGTATGATTACGTGTACAATCCCGTTGGGTACAGGCTCTGGATGCGCTGGCGCGGAGCCAACCTGGGGTAGCCTTTAGCACCTTTGGCGGCTGACGTGGGGCGCACGACAAACTCGGACAGAATGGGCGCAATGAAGAAACTCATCGTAATATTGGCCCTGGCACTATTTGGCGTGGCGCTACTTGGTGGCGTGCGGCATGGCGCTACCACTCGCCTGGCAGCCCGACTCTCCAGTCCCGACGTGGGTGGCAAGCTAGCTTATGCTCGCAGTGGCGCAATCTGGCTGTATAGTGGCGGTGACCAGCGCCAGATCACCAAAGGGCCTGCGGACAAGCAGGACAAGCGCGACGCTATGCCTGCCTTCTCTCCCTCTGGTTCGCAGATCGTTTATACTCGCCTCGATGAGGGATACTCGGACCTCTACAAGCTCGACGTAGGTAGCCCAACTGACGCGCGTGCCATTACGGACCATAGGCCCAGAGTGGAAGTGG
>JBBSIK010000431.1:0-3175 GCA_038232115.1 Chloroflexia bacterium | reverse complement strand
AGTTCACGAACCGCCCGTCTTATCGCTCCCTGAGTCTGTTAGCGTGGTAGTTCCCTGTGTAGTTACCGGCCTTGCGCGGGTACTACTCCTATTTGCACCAGTGTTCCGAGTTCGTCATCGCGCTGCCAGAACTCGGTGATCCTGCCATTCACAACACGGAACACCTCGATACCATTTATATGGAACTGCTTGCCGGTGGCGGGGATGTTTCCGTAGAGGCCACCGTGTACGCCGTCGTGGGTATGGACAGCGGTAACCAGGTCGCCTTCCGCGATGAGAAGATCAACTGTGGTCTGTAATTGTGGGAAAGCCGTGCGTATTGCCATGCTGCCCTGCCGTACTCCCTCCGCCCCGCTTGGATATCCAGGCCTGGCAGTATGATTAACAATATCATCTGCCACGAGCGACATGATAGCGTTGATGTTGCGGCGGTTAAATCCGTCATAGAAGCGGCGTATTACTTCTTTGTTGGCTTCTGGGGACATTGAATTAGCTCCCTATTTCATCGCATTCGCAAGATCGCGGATCAGGTCGTCAGCGTTCTCGATGCCCACGCTCAGGCGAATGAGGTTGTCGGGCACGCGCAGGGGCGAGTCGGCGACGCTGGCGTGCGTCATTATACCGGGGTGCTCGATGAGCGACTCGACGCCGCCCAGACTTTCGGCCAGTTGGAAGAGGCGGGTGCCGTGGACGATCTTCTCGGCTCCCTGCATGCCGTCCTTTACCTGGAAAGAGATCATGCCGCCAAAGCAGCGCATCTGCCTGCCCGCCAGGTCATGCTGAGGGTGCGAGGCGAGGCCTGGATAGCGCACCAACTCCACCTGCGTCTGGTCTTCGAGGAAGCGAGCTATTTTGAGGGCGTTCGACTCGTGCGCTCGCATCCTGACGCCCAACGTCTTTACGCCGCGTAGCACGAGGAAGCAGTCCATTGGCCCCGGCACCGCGCCGACCGCGTTCTGCAGGAACTTGAGTCGCTCGTGTATCTCGTCGTCCGAGACGACCACCAGGCCACCTATAGCATCGCTGTGCCCGCCCAGGTACTTGGTCGTGCTGTGAACCACGATGTCTGCTCCCATGGTGAGAGGCTGCTGCCCATAGGGTGACGCGAAGGTGTTGTCTACAACGACCCTGGCATGGCCTTCCTTCGCAATTGCCGATACCGCCGCGATGTCTACCAGCTTCATCAGCGGGTTTGACGGCGTTTCAATCCACACCGCTTTTGTGTTCTCGCGCATTCCTTCGCGCACCGTAGCGGGATCGGACATATCAACGTAGCTGAATTGCAGGCCGTAGGGACGGAGCACCTTGTCGAACAGGCGATAGGTGCCGCCGTATACATCGTTGGACACCAGGATGTGGTCGCCGGGCGCGAACAGGTACATGATAGTGGTCTCGGCTCCCATGCCCGAAGCGAACGCCAGTCCGTACCTTCCATCCTCCAGAGAAGCGACGCACCTCTCCAGCGCCGTTCGAGTGGGGTTGCCTGTGCGCGAATACTCGTAGCCCTTGTGCTGGCCCAACCGTTCCTGAACATAGGTGGAAGTCTGGTAAATGGGCACAACAACTGAGCCTGTAGCGGGGTCAGGCTCCTGCCCCACGTGAATAGCGCGTGTCTCGAAGCCGTAATGCGGTTCCGGCTCCGCGTTTTCCGGGCGAGCGCCGTCCTGGTCCGTCATAAAAAAAATCTCCTCGTTGAGCGTTGCACCATTGTAGGCATGATGCCGGATGGGTGTCAAGGTTGGTATACGTCCTTTACCTTTCCGTCTCTGCTATCGTCCACGCAACATCTTGCGCGTTCGTATACAATACTACAAAGGCCTGGCATAGAATATCGATTTCGTGCCCTGCCATCACTGTTAGACAACTAAAACAAAGCACATGGAGGCGCATAGAATGGCAACGAACACACCCATACTGAATATGGAAGATCGCAAGCATGTACACGTAGACGAGCGATTGCGCGACGAAATCATCATCTGGCTGGGCACGGTGCGACCCGATGGCCGCCCTCACCTGGTGCCGGTGTGGTTTCTCTGGGAGCCGGACACCTCCAGTATCCTTATCTTCAGCAAGCCCGATTACAAGATACGCAACCTCAAAGAGAACCCCAATGTAGCCCTGGCCCTTAATTCTGTAGACGGTAGTGACGTAGTAGTGCTGCAAGGCACTGCTACCCTTCTCCGTCCCACGGAAGTAAGCACCGCCAACCCTGCCTACATCGAGAAATACGCTGCCAAGCTAAAAGCTTATGGCTGGACCGGCGAGTCGATGGCCCAATCTTACAGCCAGCCGATCCGCGTGCAGGTCACCAAAGTGCGGGCGTAGTACGTATTGCGTGATGCTTACAGCGTACTGCATGGTACGATTATGAGAGGGGTTGCAGGGGCGGCCTCTGCTCTCTTTCCCCTATCCTATTTACATTCCAGTGGATAATCGAAATACGGTACTTTGGGAGGAGCGATGCCAGATAAGCAGCACTATGATGCCATCATAATAGGTTCTGGACAGGCCGGGATGCCTCTGTCTACGGCATTCGTGAAATCGGGGCGCAAGACAGCAATGGTCGAGCGCGCACATGTGGGCGGCACCTGTATCAACACCGGCTGCACGCCTACCAAGACAATGATTGCGAGCGCTCGCGTGGCGTACCTGGCCCGCTTCGCCTCTGATTACGGCGTGCGCATCAGCCCTGCCAGCATAGACATGGCTCGTGTACGCCAGCGTAAGCGTGATATGGTCGCCAGCTTCCGCGAGGGGGATGAGCATCGCATCGTGGATGGTGGCGTTGACCTCATCATGGGTGAGGCCGCGTTCACAGGTCCTAAGTCCCTGCGAGTGCAGACTAAAAGCGGTGAGACCCTGGAGATGGAGGCAGACACCATCTTCATAGATACGGGTACGCGCCCTGGCAGCCCGCGCATCGAAGGCCTCGCAAGCGTGCGTTACTACGACTCGACATCCATCATGGAGCTAGATGTCGTGCCCATACACCTGCTCGTGCTGGGTGGTGGCTACATAGGGCTGGAGTTCGCGCAGATGTTTCGCCGCTTCGGCAGCGAGGTAACGATTATCAATCGGGGCAAGCACCTGCTGTCTAAAGAGGATACGGACGTGGCCGACGCGGTAGCGGGCATCGTGAAGGAAGATGGCATCGAGGTCCTGTTTGAGGCAGAGT
>JBBSIK010000430.1:0-3175 GCA_038232115.1 Chloroflexia bacterium | reverse complement strand
CGGCGGCGGTCCCTTGCACGGGCGCATTGATAGCCATCCGCTCGCCGCCTTGCCTGATGCCTGGGTTCTTGGAACGTAATTCCGGCATGTAGCGCCGCCTGCCCAGCAGCGTTTGCACGTAGCCGAACTCGCGCCCTTCCTTCAGTGTGTTGTTCATGAAGTTTCGCACCGCCGGATAACGCGACCAGTACTGCTCTATGAACACGCTCGCCTCTTTGTTGGACAGGCCCGTATCCCGTGCAAGGCCATAGCTGCCCATACCATAAAGCACGCCGAAATTCACGGTTTTAGCTAGCCTGCGCGAGTCCGGGTCCACATGCTCTATCGGTATGCCCATGATCTCGGCGGCGGTGGCGGCGTGGATGTCCTGCCCTGCCTGGAACGCCTGCACCAACCTCTCCTCGCCCGCCATGTCTGCCAGCAGTCTCAGTTCTATTTGCGAGTAGTCGGCGGCCAGCAGGAAAGTCTCTTCGTCGGGGAAGAGCCTGTGCGCGCCCGAACTATCGGCCACGAACGCCTTGCGAACGTCGCGCCCGATCTCGGTGCGGATGGGGATGTTTTGCAGGTTGGGGTTGCTGGACGAAAGCCTGCCGGTAGCCGCCACCGTCTGGTTGAACGAAGTATGCACCCGCCCCGTGTCGCGCCGCACCAAAAGGGGGAGAGCATCTATATATGTGTTCTTCAGCTTGATTAGCTGCCTGTATTCGATAATTGCGTCTACTATCGGGTGCAGACCACGCAGCGTATCCAACACCTCTCGGTCTGTGGAATAACCCTTCTGCGTGCGCTTTCTGCCCGGTAGCTGCAACTCCTCAAATAGCACCGCGCCCAGTTGCTGAGTAGAGTTGATGTTGAAGGGGTGCTTGGCTTCGGCGTAGATTTGCTCCTGTAGCTCGCCCAGCTTGCCGTGCATGTTCGTGGATAAAGTTTGCAGCCACGGCACGTCAATGGCGACTCCGGTAAGCTCCATACCCGCCAGCACCTGCACCAGAGGCATTTCGATCTCTTGCATGAGGTCCGCGAGGCCATCGGCATCGAGGCGAGGCGCGAACTCGTGCCGCAGTCGTTCGGTAACAGCCACATCGGCGGCAGCGTACTTCGCAGCGAGATCAGTCTGCACATAGTCCATAGTGATCTGGCTGCGGCCCTTGCCGATAAGCTCGGTGATAGGCACCATCTGCACACCAAGCTTGGTAAAGGCCAGGTCCTTCAAGCTAAGTCCGTGTTCGCCTAGCAGGTATGCCGCTATCATCGTATCAAAGCCGAAGCCCCGCACGGGCAGACCCGCGCGCTCCAACACCTTTATGTCGTACTTGAGATTGTGGCCGTCTTTTGGCACAGCAGGGTCCGCCAGGAGTGGACCAAGCACGCTGCGGATCTGCGCCAGGGCCAGTTGCCCCGCAGCCAACTTCGGCCCCTGTTCTTCGCCGGAGGTATCCACGTGCGCCACCGGCACGTAGTAGCCATCATCAATATCGTCGTGCGTGGTGGCGGGAGTGAGGGCGATGCCTACAAGCTCCGCGTCCATCTCTTCAGGCGACGTAGTTTCTACGTCAACTGTGAAGCGTCCGGCATCTCGAAGTTTACCCGCCAACTCCCTCAAGTCCGGTAGCGTTCTTACGATATGCACATTAACAGGCACACCCGCGAGCAGGCTTTCCTCCGACACACCCAGAGCTGAGGCAGCAGACCGCTTAGATAGGTCGAGGTCCGTGCTGGGATATATCACGGTTGCCCCAACACCACTTTCGTCGCCATCCCCGAACATCGTCATCTGCATCGCAGAGCCTGGCTTGCCACCATCAGTGCCACCGGTGCCGCCCTCAGTAGTGCGAGAGGCAGCCTCAGAATTAACATCAGGCTGATCTTCTCTATCTAGCCCGGCAGCCTTGCGCTCCAGGATAGCTTCCACCTGGTTGACCTTCGGTACCAGGCTACGGAACTCCAGTTCCTGTAGCAGCTTCAGCACGCGCTCCTTGTCGAATCCATGGCTGCGACTCGCTTCAAGATCGAGAGAGATTGGCACATCACACACGATGGTTGCTAACACCTTGCTGTGTCGCGCCTGCTCAGCGTGTTCGCGCAGGGTGTCAGCCTGCTTTGGCTTCAACTCATCCACATGCTCCAGGATGCCTTCAAGGCTGCCATAGTGCTGCAAGAGAGCGGACGCGCCTTTCTCACCGATTCCGGGCACATTGGGGATGTTGTCGGTCTTGTCGCCCACAAGCGCCTTATAGTCAGGCACGAGTTCAGGCCCGAAGCCATACCTTTCCTGCACACGCTCTTTGTCATAGATGACGGCATCGGAAAAGCGTTGCTTGTAGCCGCCCGGCGCGATCATGCGGACGTGGTCTGAGATAAGCTGGTGTTGGTCCGTATCAGCGGTGAGGATAAACGTATCAAGGCCCAACCCCTCAGCCTGCTTTGACAGCGTTCCGATAAGGTCGTCGGCCTCGAAGCCCGCCACTTCCATAATGGGTATTCCGAGCGCCTCGACTATCTGGCGCACCCGGCCCATCTGATCGCGTAGGTCATCCGGCATAGGGCCACGCTGTGCCTTGTAGTCGGCGGACGCCTCGTGCCGGAAGGTGCGACCCTTGTCGAAGGTGAGCACGATATACTCAGGGGCCTGGTTGCGCAGGGTATCGAGCAGCATCTGCGTGAAGCCGAGCACTGCGTTCGTGGTCTCGCCGGTGGACGTTCTCAAATCGGGAGGCAAGGCGTGGTATGCCCTGTAAACAAGCGCGTGGCCGTCTACCAGCACTAGTTTGGGCCTGTACACGTCACTTGAGGCATCGGGCGCATTCTTCTCGGCAGGCTCTTGTCGCGGGCTTGCGCCGCCATTCTTCGTTGCAGATGTATCCAAAGTAAGGCTCCTACTCCTTCTGAATAAGCACACTGTATTATACCTGCTTCTCCCGCTATTCGGCACGTTGCCTGATCTTGAGAACTGAGGAGGTGACGATGGGCGATGAATAATAGACGAAACTGCGAAAGCGCGAAACTGCGAAGAAGGCACAAAGTTTATGTTGGGTTCTTCTGTAGCATCCAGTCCTCAGTCCTCATCACTTTTGCCGTGCGCTGTTGGTGGTAAGTGTTCAGAATTGGGGTGTAAAGGGGTGCAGGGGCGCAAGCCCATGACGGGCAGGTGCCCATCAATGATGGGCGGCGGGTG
>JBBSIK010000429.1:0-3176 GCA_038232115.1 Chloroflexia bacterium | reverse complement strand
GGGGCATGAGCGAAGCGGGGGCGGTGGGTCTTGGGCAGGCACTCTGCTGTTTTGCTACACCCCTTTTCTGAACACTTACCAAACCCTAGCCTGACATCCAGTCATAACTCAGATTCGTGCGTGGTCTACTGCTAGGGCTAAGCATAGCGGCTCGTCATTCCAGACACAATAACCGGCCTGCGGACAGCTTACTACAAGCGATAGATCGAGTTATGACTGGATGTCAGACCCCGCTCCTTGACGAGCACTCATACCTGTGCTACTCTTCAGTAGCGGCCCCTACTGGCCGCTAATTTGCCATACATAAGAGGGGGAATATTCATGGGCTTTTACCTTCGTCGCCTGGCGCTCTTTGCGTTGCTGGCATTCACAACATTCGTACCGCTTGGGGCGCGCTCTACAGCGGAGGCAGCCACTGGTGCCTCGGCGGGCAGGATCATCTACCTGGCCTCCGACGGGGTCTCGATCAGGAGCATCAAGCCCGACGGCACCGGCTTGGCGTTGATCTACACGGTGAAGGTCGCCAAGGGCACCACCGTTGACAACCTCAGCGCCGACCCTACAGGCTCCTACATCCTCTACAGCACCTATAATGGGAACGACAACGGCGATGATGTCTACCACCTGCTGCACAATGGGGCGGTCAGGAACCTGCCCGCGCTCAGCCGTGTGCCGAAGTGGTCGCCCGACGGCGTGCGCTTCGTCGCCGAGGCTCGCAACACCACCACTCTGCCGGGCAACGTCTTCATCTACAACGTGCTCAACAACACCTACCTCTACCTCCCCGCGCGCGGCCTGCCCGACTGGTACCCCGACGGCACAAAGCTCGTATACACCGACGAGAGCGACGTCTTTTCATACAACAGGGTGACGGGGGCCATCACAAAGCTGACCCACTTCCCCCACCAGGAGAACGGCAACGACTGGGGAATGCAGGAAGCGCACGTCCTGCCGGGCAGCCAGCGGATCGCCTTCTTCGGCCAGCAATTCAAGGTCAACGGCCAGTTCCAGCTAGGGGCGAGCGGCAACGGCCAGCAGTGGTTCACCATCCCGGCCACCGGCATCGCGGCGGGTGTAGCCCCTCAGCCCTGGCTCGAGCCCGAGGGCAACGCCATCGTAGGGTACGCCTCCACCCCCGCGTCCAACAAGGTTGCCTACGCGGGCAACGGCCACGACAGCGCCTGCGCCGCCTATGAGGATGTGGGAGTGCTCTCCTCCACCCGCTTCCCCGGCCACGCGATCTACGCCAATATACCCGAGTTCAACGACAAGACCTCGCACTACGTCTATATACAGGGTCTTGCCTGGTCGCCCGTCGGCAGCCAGGTTGCCTTCGGCGTGGTGCCCTACACCTGCGATATGATCGTCGCGCCCGTGATGAAGCCGTCCATCCTCTACACCTGGGACGTCTCGGCGGGCGGCACCAAGCTGCGCAAGCTGGCGAACGGCTCCTACCCGGTGTGGACCACCAGGTAATACCGGCAAGGTAGCTCAGCACTCGCCTGTAGAAGGTAAAAAAGAGGCAAACAACACATCAAGAGGAGCCAGTAGACACACGCGGAGTGCCTGCTTGCTCCTCTTCCATTGCTTGTGACAGCACGTCCCACACGAACTTCGTCGTCAAGTCTTGTTGCGCCGTCCCAGCATTTAGCGGCAAACAGATCCAACGCGGAACACAAGTTGGCTATAGAAATCGGGTTCAGGCCCTTGTCAGAGGGTGATTGAAAGTAAATGTAATCGGACTCACCGGGCCTTGAGTGGATCAGCAGACTCGCATAAAGCTGGGCAGGCTTGTTTTCCCACTCAACTCTGCAACCCTGCTCGCCATCATCCATGACATAACCATAGGGCAGCTTTTCTTGTAGCGCATCCCCTGCAAGAGTTAGTACCTGGCGCATTCTCGCCACCGAAGCAGGTGTAGGTCTAGACTGCGGATCGTCCTCGGTTAGGAGATCCTCTAACTCGCCCAACATCTGCACGAGCACTGGTCTGCTCTGGACTATGGCGGCCTCTGGATGATATGGCTGGGGGTTCATTGAGCCAATCATAAAATATTTAGCTCTACTTTATAAGAATAGCGTATTCACCTCACCGTCGGCACTGACATCCGGTCATAAGTGAAAGGAGGGAACGATAAGGTAGAATCAAGCATCATGAAGTGAGGAGGTCTGGGTGCGGGCATGTCAGTGCTAGTTGCTGAATCAGTTACGCAATCAGTTACGCAATCAGTGTTGCTTGAGGAATACATTGGCGAGTTCACCACGCTGTTCAAGGACAGGCGCAGTAGTGCAACGCTTGAAGCCACCCTCAGCGGTATTCTGGCAGCAGCTATCCGGGAACATACCAGGATAGCTGCTGTAGCTCCGCTCCTGTCAGGAGTGCGTGACGGAGCGCAGCGAGTACTGCGCTTTGCCAGCGGAGAGAGCACCAAGCGTTCGCAAGTGCAAGGGGCGTCAATTGCCTCTCGGCTGGTGGGCAGGTTGGCTGAACGTGGGGTAAGCTCCCTCCAGCAGGGGCCACCAGGCACCGAGATATGGCTGGTGCTGGACGGGTCGGACCTACGTAAGCCTCACGCCAAAGAGATGGCCGACCTGATGCGGGTGAAGAGCCTGCAAGGCACTATGGTAAATGGCTATCGCACCCTCAACGTGCTGGCAGTCACTCCTCAGCACAGGGCGTTGCTGTATCACCGTCTGTTCTCAAGCAAAGAGGCGGACGATCTCTCCGAGTCACACGAGGTGCAGACGGCTCTCACTCAGGTGGGCACAGCCCTCTCCCGTTCAAGATGAGCACCCGCTTACCTGGATCATGGACTCAGGCTTTGATGACGTGGCGGTGTGGCGCACCATCTGGGAACAAGGGCAGCATATGCTGTGCCGGGCCAAGCACATAGACAGGCTCGTGCAATACAAGACCCAGTCCAATGAATGGCAGGCGGGTCATCTTGCGGATGCCGAGTGGCACTTGCGGGCGCAAGGCAGGGTGCAAACCAGCATGGTAGTGCGGCTGAAGGGGCAGCGATACGAGAAGCGCCAGGGGGTCACGGTGCAGCTAAGCAGTTGTCCCATAAGGGTGAGCTATGAACCGGACGTGCGCCGAGTGGGGTCGGCCAAAGGAGAAGCGGCCAAAGTCACGCAAGCAATGTGGCTGTTGAAGGTCGAGGTGCTGGACAGCCG
>JBBSIK010000428.1:0-3177 GCA_038232115.1 Chloroflexia bacterium | reverse complement strand
GCCGCCTACCGCAACGCCGACTATGGAGCCGCGATTATTACTGCCTACGCAGCTCCGCATCCCTGTGATGGCGCTGGATAGTCCGGTACACGAAGTCGAGGTGAACATGGGCAACTGGGAAGTATCGGCCCTCGATGTTGGGCATCACAAAGGCACCGCCAATCCGGGCGAACAGGGCAACGTGGTGCTGGCGGCCCACAGAGACATCAACTCGGCCCTGTTCCGAGACCTGGACCGCCTGAAGCCGGGTGATGCGATCTACGTACGCAATAGCTTGCGAGAGTATCGCTACATAGTGCAGGAGAGCGTAGTCGTCGGTCCAAATCACACCGAAGTAATGGAGCCGACGGATGACGAGCGAGTGACACTGATTACATGCACGCCGATTGGCCTCGCGACGCAGAGATTAGTTGTGGTGGGCACTCTCGATGAACGCTACACCGCCTCCAACACGCCCTAGCTTGTCGAGCATCAGAAAGAATTGTCCCATTTCGCAATACGCCAAAAGAGATAGGGAGATGAGATGAAGAATTATTATGATGTGCCTGGTTCTAATCAGAAGAGTATACGCACGAGGGTCTATTTGTTGGCAGTGGCGTTGGTCCTCGGTTTGGGTCTGGCGTTTGCCTCCTCCGCGCATGGGGCTAGCTTGTTCCAGACGGGAGGCGGCAAGATAAGCGGTGCGGCCACGATAGGGGGCGGCAGTGCCTCGGGGATTACAGTAGAACTGCGCCAGCGCACCAATGCGGGCACTGACATGCTCCTCACAACGGTTACTACTGACGCGAACGGCAACTACACCTTCGCAGGCCAGCCCAGCGCACCGGGTGACGCTTTCTACTACATACGCTTCTCCGGCGGCAAAGGTACCTTAACCTCCTGGTACACCTGGCCTATCATCTATCTCACCGGCTCCGATTTCTCGGTGCCCGCAGTTGACCTCTCAGACGTCCAGCTTGTGGAACCTGCCGCTGGCTCCAACATGGCACATGGCGGGGCTATCAAATGGAAGGCGCGCAAGGCGGGTGAGACATACCGGCTCTTCATCTACACCGAGGGCAAAACCGATAAGGCAGTAGTTGACAGCGGCAGCCTGGGCAGCAATACTGAATATAGTCTGAGTGATGGCAGTCTGGCAGAAGGCAAGTACGAAGGTATTGTCCAAATAAGGGATGCCGTGCTCGGTTACGGACAGAGCCAGGCTCACTTCCGCTTCAATGTTGTCAAAGCGATAGTGGCGGACAACACAGCGCCCCAGGCACAGCCTCAGCAAGGCGCTCCGGCCCCCTTGCCTACTGCTGTTCCGTCGGGCCTTGCTCCAGCGATTCAGCCTGCTCAGGACAAGGGCGCGACACCGGGCCATCCCACCGTGCAGCCCACAGCCAACCAAGCCTCAAGTGACCAGGCCGCCCCTGACCAATCCGCAAGCAGCCACCCAACAGCCGACAGCACCGGCGCATCCAAGGCCGATGTCAAGCTGCACCTGACTGCCGACAAGTTGTCGGTGGATCAGGGCAAGCCGCTGGTCTACACCATTGAAGTACGCAACGATGGGGATGGCGCGGCTGCGAACGTAGTAGTCACCGACCAGTTACCCACAGGCGTGAATATCGACCCCTCGCAGACTAAGAGCACGAATGGGGCTGTGGCTGTCTCAGGGAACACCGTAACTGTGCAGGTGGGTGACCTCGCCCCGAACACGACGGCCAGGGTCGAGATTCCGGTGAATGTCAACGGCACGGCAGCGAACAATCTGAGCAACCAGGCGAGTGCCATATACAAGGATGCTCCCGAAGCTGTGCAGTCCAATGCCTTCGTCTCACAGGTAGCAGAACCGCTCGCAGGTCCACCCGCCTCGCAGCCTCAACAACCTACGGCCAACCAGCCTCAGCAGCCTGCGGCTCAACCTCCGGCGGGCCAGCCATCTGCGCCCCAAGGCTCTCAGTCCTCGTCGCAGCCCGATTCTCAGCAGGCCACAGCCCCGAAAGCCCCTCCTGCGAACAACCCCGCGAGCCAGCCTCAGCAGCCTGCCGCATCTCAGACTAAATCTCAGCCCAAGGCCCCCATAACGGTCCCGGCGACAAAACCCTCGCAGACAGCACCGGCAAAAGCCTCCGCAGCAGCGATGCCCCAGACGGGAGGTTCTTTCCCGCTCCTTCTGGCAGTGCTGCTGCTCGCGATGGCGCTCGTGGCACGCTACCTGCGTGGTATCAGGTTCCGAAGGGGCTAAGCAGGGGCGAGCAAACGAAATCCAAGCTTCAAGCGGGGTAGACATGGATACGAGTTATATTGACCTGATACGCGACATCCCGAACTTTCCGGTGCAGGGCATCCTGTTCCGCGACATCACGACGCTGCTCAAGGAAGGGCCTGCGTTTCGCCAGGTGATTGATCAGATGTGTAGCAAGTTGCAGGGCCTGAACGCCAAGAAGGTCGTGGCTATTGAGAGTCGGGGCTTTATCTTCGGAGCGCCCATAGCTTATGAGATGAGCCTGGGTTTTGTGCTGGTGCGTAAGCTCGGGAAGCTGCCCGCCGAGACGATCAGCGCCGCGTATGAATTGGAGTATGGCACCAATACAGTAGAGATGCACAGCGATGCTATCGAGCCAGGCGAGCGGATTATCATAGTGGACGATCTCCTAGCTACGGGCGGCACTACCCGCGCCACTATCGAGCTTGTCGAGCGGCTTGGTGGCGAGGTTGTGGCCCTTGCTTTCATGATCGAACTCACCGATCTGGGTGCCCGCGAATACTTGCAGGACTACAATATCGTGACCCTGATCCGGTACTAACTACGTCCAGCGCCACTCCGCTCTATTGCTGATCCAGGTATGACCCACCTTTGACCGCGTGGCAGACATACATTTGAGCGTTTAGCCCGGTCTGTCTGCTGTAGTTGAGGACCACGTGGTCCTCGAATTCGGACAGATTCCTCCTATTGACGATGTTGACGGTGCAGCCCCCGAAGCCCGCTCCGGTCATGCGCGCTCCCGCCACTCCGGGCGTTTGGCTTGCCAGTTTCACCAGCATGTCAAGTTCGGAGGAGCTAACTTCGTAATCATCACGCAGACTGGCATGAGACTGGTAGAGCAGTTGGCCGAAGCGGGCCAGGTTGTCTCCGCTACCAAGACCCTGCTCCATTAGACTCGCTGCTTCGAGCGTGCGGGCATCCTCGCT
>JBBSIK010000427.1:0-3182 GCA_038232115.1 Chloroflexia bacterium | reverse complement strand
CCAAGTGCCGGGCGATCTTGATACGCTATGATAAACACTCATCCAATTACCTCGGTTTGCTCAAGCTAGCTTGTGCCTTGCTCTGGTTCCGTCGCCAGCAGCGATTGGCTATTTGAGATAGTTACTAAGATAGCAGAGCATCATACATGGCTTAAGTGCCCGCAGGAAAGCTGTGCTAAAATAATACTGCTTTAGTTGCAGTAATGGAGGCTTCTTAGCTGAACGTCTGGATTTCGGATCATTGTTCGTGATTGGGAGGAGTACTTCGGTGAGCGAAAACGCCGCCTCTTTAGAGCAGATATTACCGGCAGCATTACAATTGTCATCCCTCGACAAAGTACGGTTGATTGAGCGCCTGATTAGAGTTCTTGAGAGCGACTTCACCGAACCTCTAGAGAAGCCCTATGAGTCGCTTTACGGCATTCTGGCGGATATGGGCCCAGCGCCCTCGGCTGAGGAAATAGACGAAACTCGGCGCGAGATGTGGGCCAACTTCCCGCGAGGATATAGCTTGATGCTCAGTGCCATCGCCGACACACATGCGGTCGTTTGGTACATTTTTGCGGATAAGCGGTTGTCCAACTCTGCTGTGCAGTTTGTCGAAAATGCGGCAACGGAAAGAAAGCAAGTTGGTGTATCGCCGATTACGTTTGTCGAGATAATATACCTTGCGGAAAGAGGTCGCATACCAGTTCATACGCTGGAGAACCTGCTGGCTGCTCTTGACCACAAACACAGCGTCCTGGTTGAAGTTCCTTTGGATAGAGCTATTGCTCAAGCTCTGGCGAATGTGGGCCGTATTCTTGCTGCCACGGCCCTCTATTTTGGCCTGCCATTAATCAGCCGAGATCGAGAGATACAATTGTCCAACATCGCAACCGTCTGGTTAAGTTATAGAGGGGGCAAATATGATACACATAGGCACAAGTGGCTACAGCTACGCCGATTGGAAAGGCCCTTATTACCCTGAGAAGATCAAAGATACGGAGATGCTGCCGTTCTACGCTCAGGACTTCGGTGCTACCGAGATAAACTACACCTACTATCGAATGCCTTCGCCCCGCACGCTGGCGGCCATGGCGAAGAAGGTGCCGGAGAACTTTATATTTACGGTGAAGGCGAGCAAGGAGCTGACGCACGAGCGCGACGAGGCTGACGAGGGTGGTGGCTCTACGCCCGAAAACTTCACCCTGTTCAGACAGGCTTTGCAGCCGCTGATTGACGAGGGCAGGTTCGGGGCGGTGCTGGCTCAGTTCCCCAACTCGTTCAAGCCGGGACCGGAGAACCGCGACTATCTCTCTGTCTTCCGCGAGCGCATGGGCGACCTGCCGGTGGTGGTGGAGTTTCGTAACGCCGCCTGGGTGACTGACGAGACAATGGACATCCTGCGACAAAACAACCTGGGCTACTGCTGCGTGGACGAACCTCACTTGAAAGGCCTCATCCCGCCCATCGCCGTGGCTACAGCACCCATCGCCTACGTGCGCTTCCATGGACGTAATGCCCAGAAATGGTGGCATCACGACGAGGCATACGAGCGATACAGCTACCAGTACAGCCCCGAAGAGTTGAGCGAGTGGGTGCCCAAGATTGAAAAGTTGGAGAATACCGCTCAAACCACCTTCATCTTCACCAACAACCACTACCGAGGCGCTGCCATAACTACGGCGCGCCAATTAAAAGAGCTGCTGGAGAAGGCCGGGGAGAAGGTGGCGTGAAACACGGGTCTGAAACGTGAAGCGGCGAGGGTAATACAGTCACTACATGTGCGGCACCCTGTTTAAAGTGCCTAACAAAACCGGGGCGCTGCTGTAGAATTAGGCCGGGCAAAATCCATGATTTCAGTGAGGTGCAGCCCTTTGATGACTAGACCTGAAGACATGATGAGTGACCTGTTAAAGCTTTGCCCTGAGTTCTCCAGAACCTGGGAGGATGAATCCTACCTGTGGACCGATGCGGACAATGGGACCTTTACCGTTTGTGGTGTGTTAATGGCATTTAGCCATCACATAGCTGACATCCTGAGGAGCAGCGAGTCGCCCCCCTTATACCCCTCTTTAGAGCCGGTCTTTCAGTATGCAGAGAGGTGCATGAACGCAAACGAGGATGTTAGAACGGCTGCGGCCACATGTTTCCTTGAGAATCTGATGAACCGCACGCCAGACCAAATCAATCCTGAACGCTTCGTGCCCTTGCTTGGCCCAGAATCGAGGGACTATTGTAGGGTTTGGGATGAGTTTTGTGGGGTAAGAACAGCGGGGCTTTGGTAGCGCTTGTCGGTATTGTTAGACACTCGTAGTAAAGCGCATCACGTTTCACTCGTCACGCCTCAGCACCACCGCGCTCTCCTTCAGCCCAAAGCTGTGCGACGATGACCTTCTGGTTCGTAGCACGCGCACCTCTTTGGCGGTGTAACCTGCCAGTTGGCCGAGTTCGCATGTGATGTCGGGGACGGGAACGAGCACGCCCGCGTGGGCCGACTCGCCGGTGATGATTACGAAGTGAGCGCCGGGGGCGAGCAAGGGGTGGACGGCTTCCATGGCGCGGAGGATGCCGCCGAAGTACTGGCGAGTCATGCGGCCATAGTCCCAGCCCCAGTTGCGTTCGCTCAACCGTTCGTCTATGGCGTTTGCTGCCTGAGCCACCGATGCCACTTCTTCCACGCGCCGCCAGTCCTCTATGTCTTTGTAGGTCGCCTTCGCATCGCATATCATCATGCGCTTGCGCAGGCCCTTGAGATCTTCCATGCTGCGTATGAAGCCCAGGAAGAATAGCTCCATGCGGGTCTGCATCGTGTAGTCGAGGTTGTTCAGGTAAGGCGGCGAGGTGATAGCCAGTTGTGCAGGGAGTAAGGCGCTGGCTGCGTTGTGCGCCTGCCGAACATCGCTTTCGATGATCCTTGCGTGACCGAGCCCCTCTTGCCGTTGTAGCCACTCGATGTCGGCCAGCATCTTTGCCAGCCGTGTCTCGAAAAGCAACATGACGGGCGCGTCGTGCTTCACTTCCCGCGAGCCGAAGGCATGAGGCGACAGCTTCATGTTGCTTGTACACCTCAGTATCGCGGCCAGGGCTAGCAGAGGCACGTCGCGGTTTTGGGGGCTGATATGCTCCTCGATCAGCCCCCTCAGCGCCAGCACTTTGAGAGCCACCCGTCGGGCGATCCACCTCTCAAGGCGCGGCAT
>JBBSIK010000426.1:0-3202 GCA_038232115.1 Chloroflexia bacterium | reverse complement strand
CTGTCGGTAATCCTGAATTAGCCCAGTATTAGAAGTATACAAAATCGAACCTATATCCGTTTCTTCTCCACTGCGTAAACAGCAGCTTACGCTTGCCCATTCACTCCTAACTTCAGATATAGGGTCGAAAGTTGGTTACGGACATGCGAGTCACATAGAGAGCTCACGGGCTATCAACTTGCTGCTGAGGCCCTTTGCCAGGTAGCGCAGGAGGTATATTTCCCTCTCAGTGAGTGACCGCCGTTCCATGAGACCTGCCTGTTGTCCCCGGCGCCTTGCAGTCTGCGTTCAGTCAACATTTCAGCCAGGTCAGCCACCGCAGCCACATCATCCAGCGCCAAATGCCTCCCCAAGCTGGTCAGCGAACGGGTTGTCGTCTTGCCGCAATTAGCGGGAAGGAAATGCGGGTGACGGTGGGCGGGGTGGAAGCTGTGTTTCAGGTCCACGATGCCGTGAGTGCCACAGTGACATTCCGAATTGGTGACAAGACCTATACGAAGCAACTCCATAAGACGCGTGATGACCCTACGGTGATATGCTCTTGATAAGCCTGTTTCTGTGATCTATCCATGAGGATGTAGCCATGCGAAGGTAGGACATGGGCACGGTATCCAGTGCTGTGGGGTGTAGGAAGTTGGCTGGTGCTGGTGTTGGTGTCCCACGAGGAGATCAAATATTGGACACTCAAAGCATCATAACGCGGGTGGGTAATTTCTACTGGCTCATGTCCGGTGCCCTGCTGGGCTTCGGTCTCATGGGTATCTTTTCTATAGGCATACCTATCTTCCTAGTGGGGATGATCATGGCGCTGTACAGGGTGCGGCATGCCGGCGGCAGGGGCTTCGGACTAGTGCTTGTGGGGATGGGCTTGCTGCCGGTAGTGTACCTGTCGCTGAGTTACTTCATGGCTGATCACTCCGATACGTTCTACCCGGACGACTTGTGGAAGGGGTTACTGGTATACGTGGCGCTCGCGGCAGCCGGGGCGATATGGGCCTTGCTGGAGGCCTGGCGCACAAGCCGCCCGTGAGCGCAAGACGCTCTGCTTGCGACGGGTCGTATTAGCGATACGTGCGTTGGCTTGGAACCTCCAGCAGTAATTGAACGTTCTATAAATGGACACGAGGGGGATTTGTCGCGTCACAAACTAGAAGGAGTATAGCGCCATGCATTCGTTGAGCTATTATCTTTTTTCATGGCACCGTTGGTTGTCCCGACTATGTCGCTCGGCCCTATCTGGTGCTTCGGTCGCCTTGCTGTCGCCGACCCTCTTATTCCTACTGATCCTGCTTGCTGCTGTTGCCCTCACGGGTTGTGGACAGCGTACTGTTGAAGGCGGACAGGCCCAGCCAGCCGATGGGACTGCTCTAGCAGCGCCCACCACCACCGATGCCCTCTCAGACCTACCCGACACCTCGACAGCCGTTCCCCCTGCACCTACTGCCGACCTCCCTCCCGCGCCGACCCTCACTGCCTTTGCCGCTCTGACAGTCATCCCCGTGCCCACCGACATACCCGGCTTGCAGGCTACTCATATAGCCAGGGCAACAGCCTCACCCTTCCCTACCGCCGAAGTGGAGCCGGTGCGAACGGCGCAGCCAAGCGGGGCGGTGGTAGAGTCTGCTTACCGCGCTGGCCTTTCGCTTGAGTTGCGCCTTGCTGGTGACAGCTACCTAGTAGGTGAGAACGGGCGGGCCGAGATAACGCTGAGAAACGACTCCTCTACTCTGCTGTTTGGGGGCAACATACAACTGCTGGTGCAGGACGATGCAGGCCGCTCTGTTGACCCGTGGCTGCTCATGCCTGGACCGCGAGGCGGGTGGCCGGGGCAAAATCGCTTCGCGGGGATGCTGAGGCCTCTGGAGCCGGGGCAGAGCATCAGCCGGACGCTCACCTTCCAGATGCCTGCACTGGACTCCGCCCGCGGCCACACCTACACCGCACGGGCCGCAGCGCAGCTCTCCAGGGCCGACATCCAGCACCCCGACCGCTCCGACAACGTGCCCGCCAACGTGCAGACCGCGCTTGTACAACTACGAGTGGTCGGCTCGACCACTCAGCAGCGTCTCAAAGCTGAATTGCAAGCGAACCGCCAGGGCTACACTCTGCGCGTGACCGGGGAGGACGGCAAGCCCGTGGCGGGGCCGCTATGGGGAGCACTCGATGTAGACTCCGGCAGGGGCAGTATGTCAGGGCCGCTCCAAGACTCTGCGAGCGGCGTGTGGACATCGGGTTGGGACGAGTACCTCACGCAGGACGGCACCCCACTACAGTTGCGGATATGGGTGGCGGCGCGCGGCTATTTGCCTGCCACTGTGGAGCAGACGATACCGGGCACAGGCGCGGGCGCCGATAGGCAGGCTCCTCCGCCCATTTACACGCCCGTACCCACCGTTGTGCCGTAGCGTCGCAGAGCCACAGGGCGAATGGGGGCAGACGACGAACTTACACACGAGACGATAGAGGAAGAAGGAGAAGGAAGATGGACAACTTACTATGGACAATCACCCAGCTATTCGGGGGCTTGTTGGGCTACAGTGATGTGCTGTGGATAGCTACCGGTGTGTGCCTGCTTTTGCTCTTAGCGGCAACCAGGCTATTTGCTGCCGATAGTGGCTCAAGGGCCAAAGCAAGCCGCACACCCCTGGTCCTCCTGTGGGTGGTTATCGGTCTGTCTGTAGCGATTGGCCTGCCGGACTGGCTCGGCCTGCCCCAAGTCGATGACTCTTCCACGCCTTGGCATGTCGTCTTTACGTTCTGGTTCCTAGCGAGCGTGTCACCGGCGTTCGTCTTCTTCCGGGCGTTAAATGGAGAGCGCAAGCGCCCACTGTTGGCCGCGCTATGCGCTGTCACCGGCCTAGTGTTGCTCTGGGTGCTAATTGAGGCCACCTTGCGCACGAATGCGCACGGCGTGGTTGCTCCTGCTGCGCTTCTTTACTCAGCGCCACTGCCCGTAGGTGGCGTGTTGTTAGGCTGGGCGCTTGCACGAGGACACCAGCGCCATGCCCTCTATGTGGCGGCTTGGTTCGTAGCTGTGGCCACTGTTGGGATGGGCCTCTACCTAGCTGAGATGGGTACACCTATGTACAACGTCTATAATTTGGCGGCTGCTGCTGAACTGCACAGCCAAGAATATGCGAATATAGTGCGCCAGGCAACTGCGTCTCAGGTATGGATAAGTGTGGTCTACTCTATGGCGTCG
>JBBSIK010000425.1:0-3224 GCA_038232115.1 Chloroflexia bacterium | reverse complement strand
GACGAGGGCGAGCCGCTGCCTATAGCCGACCTCGACCCCACAGTGGACCCCGAAGCCGCGGTCTTGAGTGCGGAAACAGTGGCATATATACAGGCGGGATTAGCATCTCTGCCTGAAGACCAGCGCATAGCCCTGGTGCTGGTGGATGTCCAGGGCCTGAGCTACGACGAAGCAGCCTCGGTCACAGGCGCCAATCTGGGCACGATCAAGTCCCGCATCAATCGCGCCCGTACACGTATGCGCGACTACCTGCGAGAACGGGATATTCTGCCAGGCACAGGTTGAGGATGGGAGTATTGCATACTGCGTGCGGGAACTATAACTGCACGACCATCGTTTAATGTCTATGTAAGGCTTCGGAGTGGTGTTGCGCTAGAAGTGGACAGAATTTGATGGGAAGAGATTTCAGGGACAAGGGCATAAGCGACGGGCACGTCACGGGGCTGATTTCGGCCTACATTGATGGCGCACTCAGTGTTGCAGAGCAGGAGCAGGTGCTCGCCCATATCGCCGCGTGTGTAAGCTGCCGTGGCGACTACATAGAGTTGAAAGCTGCCCAGAGGCTGTTACGCGCCATGCCTATGGACGCTCCCCCACGTATCTTCACTCTGACGCAGGAGATGGTGGGTGCCAGGCCCCAATCAAGTCCATCATTCCTGGCGCGAATGCTGGCTCCTGCCCTCGCTCCACGGCTGGCTACCGGGTCGCTTCTGGTGTTCGTGCTCCTGCTGCTCGTTGTCGTGGGCGACCGGGGCACTGCCAGGACCACACCTTTGCCAGGCGTAACGGCTCTAGAAGCCAATAACCAGAGCGCTTCTGCCTACAATGCAACAGCATCGGCAGCCGAACGCGGGGCAGCGAATGCGAGCGCCACTGTGCTCAACAACTACGATGTTGGACCGCAGGGCGTGCCAAAAGCCGCCTTGGACACTCCAGGTACTGACATGGCAAATACCCCGGCCACGCCGGTTACCGGAGGGGCGTCCGCAGCCGGAGGAGCCGGAGGAGCACCCGCAGCTACAGATACAGCACAGGCGACCACAGGCATGATGACCAACAACGCCGCAGTGGACCCACCAATGTCTGGCACAACGGTGGCAGGCAGTTCAGCGGCCACGGCACCCGCAGTCGCAGCCAGCGGCAACAGCAGCCCCACAACCGTGGCTCTTGCCCAACCCAAAGCCGGCACCGGAGACAGCACTTCGCAGGTACAGCTTCCCGCGCCGCAGCAGCCCAACCCCGAAGTACCCGGCAATCGCACAAACAAAGTGCCATCTACCGTATCCACAAAAGCCACAAACAGCTTTTCTCCTACCCTCGCTATAGAGGCAGTCCTGGGCGCACTTGCCCTCGCTCTCGCCGTGGCCGCAGCCATAGCGAAGTACCGAGTCCAAAGTTGAAAGTGGAAAGTTCGGTTCGTCTACTCGGTACTTTCCACTTTCAACTTTGGACTGTAAATGTTCAGATTAAGGGCATGGAACCGCACAGACGCGGAGACGCAGAGGAAAAACAACGTATATTCTCCGCGTCTCTACGTCTGTGCGGTTCAATTTTGCCTGGACATGCAATATCTCGACCCCTATTCTGAACACTTACCTTTGGACTCGGTACTTGCCATCCACAGCCGTGCTCTGCTAAACTGACAGTTGTTGCCGGCTACGCAGTGGCGAAAGGATGCATACTTGAACGCGCTTGGGAATTTGCGGGGCAAACTCATACTTGGGCTGGTGCTGGGCCTCGTCGTCGTGGCGGGACTGGCGGTGTACGCCGACTTCAGCAAGATGCTGAAAGTGCTGCGCGGCTTCAACTGGTGGCTGCTGCCCATCATTTTGCTCTTCACCCTCTTCAATTATGCGCTACGTTTCTTCAAGTGGGACGTGTACCTGCGGCTTGTGGGCGCAACAGGTGTCTCTAAGAAGGACTCGCTACTGATCTTCCTGAGCGGCATGGCGATGGCGATGACGCCGGGCAAAGTGGGAGAAGTGCTCAAGTCGTACCTGCTCAAACAGGTGCGCGGCACCCCTATCGCCCGGTCAGCCCCTATCATCATGGCCGAGCGGCTCACCGATGGGCTGGCGATGCTCGTGCTGGCCTCGGTTGGCCTGGTGTTGTTCGACTATGGCCGCGCTATCCTCATAATAATTGCCGCGTTCGCTGTCGTGTTCCTGTTCGTCTTCCAGCATCGCCCGTTGGCTAACCGCCTGCTCGATATGGGCGACCGATTGCCCGTCGTCTCGAAAGTGGCGCATCATGCTCGCACCTTTTATGATAGCTCCTTTGAGCTTTTCCGCCTGCCCAACCTGCTCTTTGGCGTGGCTATCGGCGTAATCTCCTGGTTCGGCGAAGTGGTAGCCTTCGTGCTCGTGATGCTGGGCCTGGGCATACCGTTCTCGGGGCTGCTCGTAATTATCTGTGCCTTCATACTATCGGCCTCCACGCTTATTGGCTCAGTGACGCTTCTGCCCGGTGGCCTCGGCACGGCGGATGCCAGCATCACGGGTATGCTAATGTTCCTCATACCGGCTCAACTGAGTATCGCTATGTCGCAGGACACCGCCGTGGCTGCGACCCTGCTGATCCGCTTTTCCACTCTCTGGTTCGGTGTGGCTATCGGCATCTTCTGCCTCACCCTGCTCCAGCGCCACCTGGGTAGCATGGAGATGACCCCCGACGAGGAGGCCGCCCGAATAAGCACAGAGCGCAGTCTTCGCGGTGCTGAATAGCCTTTGCGGAGCGACGTATGATGCTTGAACCCTCCGTTAGAGTGGCATCACTGGCGGTTCTTGTGGCTTTGAGAGGGCAGTGGCGCGAGGCAGGGCTGCGGTTGGTGCTGACCAACGGCACGTTCGACCTGCTCCACATCGGCCATGTGCGCTATTTGCAAGCGGCCCGCGACCTGGGTGACCTGCTGGTAGTGGGCATCAACTCGGATGCCTCGGTGCGGGGCTATAAAGGGCCGGGCCGCCCTGTTGTGCCGCAAGACGAGCGCGCTGAGATAGTAGCCGCCCTACGCTGCGTGGACTACACCGTTATCTTCGATGAGCCTACCGCCACTCGCCTTGTTGAGACACTCCAGCCCGAAATCTATGCAAAAGGCGGCGACTACGCGCCAGGCGGCGCACCTCTCCCCGAAGCTGCCGCAGTGCAGGCATATAGCGGCGAAGTGTGCATCATCCCGTTCGTTCAGGACCATAGTGCAAGCGAGCTTATCAGGCGGGTGGGTG
>JBBSIK010000424.1:0-3229 GCA_038232115.1 Chloroflexia bacterium | reverse complement strand
GGTGCTGTTGGCTAGCTGAGATGTGGGTAATCACCAGAAACGGGTTACGAGTCGAAAGGGAAGAGTTCCTACGGGTGCATGTCGGTGCCGGGGAAGTAGTCTATCTTCATGGCGTGGCGCACCATGCGTAGCGTCTCGTCGCCCACAGCCCGTGTCTTGCGGGTGCCTTCCATCAAGACCTCGCGCACATATTCGGGGCGTGCCTCAAGCTCGGTACGCCGTTCGCGTATGGGGTCTAGGAATGCGTGGAGGGCGGTGGCGAGCGAACGCTTCACCGCCACGTCGCCTATGCCGCCGATGCGATAGAGCCGCTTCATCTCCTCAACCTCTTCTTTGTTGGGGTTGAAAGCATCGTGCAGCGAAAAGACGGGGTTGCCCTCCACGTGACCGGGATCGGTGGCGCGCAGACGGGTCGGGTCGGTGTACATGCTCATCACCTTCTTCTCGACGGTCTTTGCATCGTCCTTGAGAAAGATGGCGTTGCCCAGGCTCTTGCTCATCTTGCCTCGCCCATCAGTGCCCGGCAGCCTCGGCACTTCGCCAATCAGGGCTTCCGGCTCGTTGATGGTGGGCCCGTACACCGAGTTGAAGCGGGCCACTATGTCGCGGGTCAGTTCGACATGCGCCTTCTGATCCTCGCCGACAGGCACAAGGTCGGCGTTCACAATCGTGATGTCGGCTGCCTGCGACACCGGGTAGCCCAGAAAGCCATAGGTGACGTTATCTTCCATCCCCTTCTCGCGCATCTCGTCTTTGGTGGTGGGGTTGCGTTCCAGGCGAGACACGGTAACGAGGTTGGAGTAGAAGACGGTCAGTTCTGCGATGCCGGGCACAAGCGATTGGATAAAGAAAGTGGCGACGCTGGGATCGAGGCCCACAGCCATATAGTCCAACGCCAGTTCGGTGATATTGTCGCGCACCTTCTGAGGGTCGTCAAAGTTGTCGGTGAGGGCCTGCACATCAGCGATGATGATGTAAGTGTCGTACTCGTATTGGAGCCTGATACGGTTCGCCAGCGAGCCGACGTAGTGCCCCAGATGGAGAGCGCCGGTCGGACGGTCCCCGGTAAGTATGCGCTTCTTGGACATGGGTGCTCCCTTGGAGTAATTATGAATTAGGAATAGCGGTTGACCTATTATAACGCAATTCCTAATTCATAATTCACTATAGTCCAGCATAGCAAATTAGGGCGTTAATCGGTGCAGGTCACGAGGGAGGAGAGTTGTCTCCCGAATGTTATCCGCACCCACGAGACGAGCTAACCAGCGTTCAAGGCCGATGGCAAAGCCGCCATGCGGGGGCATACCATACTTGAAAGCTTGCAAGTAGGCGGCAAATGGTTCAGGGTCGAGGCCGCGCACCCGCAAGGCTTCCAGGTAATCGCTATAGACGTGGAGACGCTGACCACCTGTTACAAGCTCCAGGCCCCGAAAGAGTAGGTCGAAACTGTTTGAGAATTGGGGGCGATAGGGGTCAGGGTGAGTGTAGAAGGGTCGCTTCACCATAGGATAGCCTACCACAAACAGGAAGTCCGAGTTGTACTGGCTCATTGCCCACTTCCCAAGCCACCGTTCGTGCGCCGGGGATAGGTCAGGCTCGCCCGAAATATCTTCACCGGTCTCAGCTGCAATCAGCTTTTGCGCCTCTGCAAACTGGATGGAGGGAATCGAGTCGGGCACTTGTGGCAAAGCAACATGGAGCAGTGTGAGAGCAGACGCGGCTTGCTCCTGAATAGCCGCTAACATGCCCCTGAGCGCCAGGGTCAGAATCTCCATGACCGTTGTATGGTCCTTGATAAAGCCCATTTCCGCGTCGAGAGATACATACTCGTTGAGATGACGAGGTGTATCGTGAGGCTCGGCCCTGAAGACCGGGCCGGTCTCAAACACGCGCTCAAAGACACCGACCATGATTTGCTTGTAGAACTGTGGGCTTTGCGCCAGGTATGCTCGCGTACCGAAGTAGTCAATACCGAAGACGTTGGCTCCGCCCTCAGTTGCCGAGGCCACGATCTTAGGGGTCTGCACCTCTGTGAAATGCAGGGAGCGCAGCGCCGCACGAAAACCAGCCAGAGAAGCGCCGCTAATTTTGAACAAGGCGCGATGCCTGGGATGGCGCAAAGTGAGCGGCGCATAATCCAGTATGGTCGGCAGATGTGCCTTAAGAACAGGACGAAAAAGGTCAAACGGGGGCGGGGCAGCAGCAGGCGATAGAATCTCTATTACCGGCTCCCGAATTTCAGTACCGCCAGGCGCTTTCGGCTCATTTACCACAAGGCCTTCAACTGTGATGACGGACTCATTATACAATCGAGCAAGGCGGTCAATGAGCACCGGGTCTTCTACAACTATCTGTGCGAGTCCTTTCCCATCGCGCAGGATAAGGAAGCACACGTTACTAAGCTGCCTTAAGTGGTGCAGCCAGCCGGCCAGATGTACGCGCTCTCCTGCGTGTTTATTCAGGTCCGTTGTCCAGATACGTTCCATGGTGACACCTCCAGAAATACAGCACGCCCCCTCTGTCTTGCGGACGAGGGGGCGTTCGTGGTGCCACCGCAGTTTACCGTTGCACCCCGTGAGGGCAACAGCCTTAAAGCCTGGTAACGGAGGCGAGTCGTCGGGGCCTAATTGGGCATAGAGCCGTTCTTCCCCGCACTCCGGAGTGTCTTCACAAGGGCTAGAGGTGGCTTTCTCAGCGTCAGCCGCTCTCTGGGCTTCCAGCGGAACCTGCTACTATTCTCCATCAACGCTTTATAGAACACAGCGTATCAAAATGGAGATGAAGTGTCAACCAACATTACACTGATGATTACCCACATCGCAGCTAACTAACAGCACGGCGGTTGAAACCGCAGGCAACACATACAAAGTCGCCCTGCGGTGACTAACTTGGTACTGCAACCATCCTTAGTCCGCCATGCGGGCTTTGTAGTCGTTGCCCGTGACTTTAGTCGCCGGGGCACAAATGTGGGTAATCACCAACATCACAGTCAGGAGCAGGGTGCCTCTAGCCCGCAGGAACCTCTGGCGCATCCGGCCCGGTATATCCCACTACCTGCGCTTTCTCCACCAGTTCGCGCCAGGGGCCGGCCACGCCTTCATCGGTTACGCCGTAGAAGACGCGCATTGAGCCGTCCGGGTAGCGGCTGACGAGATCGAAGCGCACCGCACCGGCACGCTCGTCGCGCCGCCACAGGCCGATGGGCAGCGTATCGTGCCAGAGCACCTCG
>JBBSIK010000423.1:0-3232 GCA_038232115.1 Chloroflexia bacterium | reverse complement strand
TTGGGATCGTTGATCTCCATGCGGCTCTTATCAAAGTACTGAACCTTACGCGTGCCGCCTTCGCCCTCTGCGAACGGTTCCGTCTTGGTCTCGCCGGCCACGGGACCCCAGTAGAACGAGCGTTTAACTGTCCCGTCCGCCACCAGTTTATCAGTGCGGGTCCAGGTGCTCTGGAAAGCCGGGTCTGCGAAATCTGCTGCCGCCGCGGGGGTGGTGTGGTACACAGACAACACAGGCACCGCCAACGCGAGCAAAGAAGCCGCAGTTAGAATCCTCTTGGTGTTAGCCAAATCCTTCCTCCTTGTGTATATGCCCTTTAGCATTGTTCGCCTCTGAATCAATCAACGCGGCAGCCCATATAGAGGACGTACCGCAGATGATTATACCATAAGCAAGCGACGGGTGAAAGTAAACCGGAACCCTGATGGAATACTGCATATTTCGTATCTTTGGGAAAGCTCACTCGCGCCAGACGACCGCCGTCACTTCACCATATCCACGGCGATCCAGCGGATTTCGGCGGGCACTTTGGCGTTGATAGGGTCGAATCTTAGCCTCGTGAGGGTGCCCCCAAGGTCGGAGGCGGGCAGGAAGGCCCAGTAGACGTGTGGCACCGGCTCGATCTTGATAGGTATCAGCCTGCTACGCGCTTCCTCCCAGCCACCACCCCCTACCCCCCAGAACCACTGCATGAACGGGTTAGGCGCGGGTTCACCGGCATCATAGAGCACGGATATTCGCAGCCGCATGAACCCATTGCCCTCGGCTGCAGGATCGAACTTCATAGTAGGCCCGTATAGTTGGGGGTCTTCCGCGTCTGGGCTGACGATAAGCCCCTTACCGGACACACAGTTAGCCAGGGCAAAGTGAGCCTGCCATCTCGCCATCGCGTTTGCATCGCACTGTCGAAAGTCCCACACACCTAGCTTCGAGCCAGTATTCGTCTCGCCCGTGGGAGGCGGGGCGTCGCGGCTGATGCCAATGCCATAGTCTATGTGCCAACGTACTGCTGCTTCGTCGAAGCGCCAGCGCAGGGCAAAAGAATCACGAGCGTCCAGCCCAAGAGGCGCCTGCGTGATATTGTCCACGCGCTGAATGTCGGGGATGTCCGAGGTATTCCCTTCGATGTAGCGGGTGCGACTCATGGCCGAGCGCAATACCCAGGCACCCTTGTATCGCTCCGGTACGTTTTGCAGATACCAGACCATACCCTGGGGGCGTTGCTCCAACGGGATCAGGCGGGCGAGTTCGCTCTCCACCTCAGCCGCCGCTACACTCGCTGTGTGCCAGGGATTTAGCTGTATCCAGGTAACTGTGATACACACCGCTATTAGCACGCCTGTAGCCCCGATGAGCACGCCACGCCAGCGACGAGCCTGCGACACCGCGCTCCACAGCAAGGCAGCAACGCCGATGCAGTAGCCCGTGGTGACCAGATAGAGAAGGCGGCTGTTCTGCAGGTCGGGCCGGGGGATGCCCAGGTTGAGCACAGGGGCAAGAGCCAGCACTATCCATACTCCGGCCAGCATCAGCAAGCGTGCGATGCCACGCCCGTACAGCACAAGTCCCACTAAAATGGCGATAGCGGAAAATGCAGCCACCTCCTGCACGGCCTTTTCACCGAAGATGTCAGCCAGAATAGGAGCCAGCACCGGGCGCATGTGCTCGACAGACTCGTCCCAGAAAAAGAGGACGTAGTTGCTGCTTGCATCGGCGTATGGCTGGCGCAGATCGCCCCATGCAACCTGCCGTAAAACAAGATTGAGCGCGAGCACGGCGGTGTACGGCAGCAGCGCGGTTGCCATGAAGAACCACTTGCGGCAGGTGTTCGGGGGTAGTACGTACCAGGCTGAGAGGGCGAGCATCGGCAGGAAGGCGAACAGGCTTTCCTTGGTGAATATGCCCAGGAAGAAAAAGACGAGGGAGCCAAGATAGAGTCGCCATGTGCCGTCGCGTCGCCACCACTTCGTGAAGAGCCATATGCTGAGTATGCCGAACAGCGCGGCCCACAGATCCCACTGCGTAGCCAACCAGCCAACCGCCTCCATGTTGAGCGGAAAGACGCCGAAGAGCACCCCCGACAGCCAACCCTGCCACCGGAACCCTGTAATATCGGCTATCCAGAGAGCCAACACGAAGGCTGCGGCGGCATGCACAAGGAGGCCTTCCAGGTGGTAGGGAAAGGGGTTAAGATGCCAGATGGGCCAGTTGAGCCGCCAGGTGAGCAGGAAGCCGAGCGGACGGTAGAAGCGCAGGCCGGGATTGGGCAACAGAGCCTGCCAGCCAAGCTCGCCCTGCGCCGTGCGGTTCAGCCCCATATCCTCCGACAGGAAGCCTATCCGCACCACCGTCATGTAGGCAGCAATTGTTAGCAGAGGAACGAGCGTCCAGTACCAACGTCTGAAAGTGGCAAGCGTCATGGCCCGCTCACTTATAGAGGCAGGCGTGATAACGGCATTGTGAAGGGCAGCGCTGCCGGCGAGCGGACGCTCCGGGGAAGGCCCGGCACCAGCTGGAGGATTCCCCAGAGTGGGAGTGCTCATATTCATATGAGAATAGCACAATCAGCGTGCAGCGTCTACCGGCAATATGGGGCTGCCAGAGCTGATGCCAAGGGTCACGTGCATTGACCATGTGCATTGACAAGGTTTAACCCCCAACGTATACTTCGGCAACGCGTATTTGCAGTGAAGCACGCGCGGGAAAAGGCAGGAAAAGTGCGAGGCTACCGGCAATTATCCCATGTATTCACATACGGCGCTGCCCCGCGTCGCCTCAATGAGGAGGACCTCTTTTCATGACAACCCATGGTCACGCGGCTGATGTCGCAGGCAAGCTTGAGGGCACCCTGACCCCCGTACCTGGCGCAACCAACTCAGCAAACAACGGGCATATGAGCGAGGACGAGCAAGCAGCCTGCGTCATCCAGATGCGCAAAGAGGCCGTCGCCAAGTACCGCGACATCTTCAAATCGGCCCACGAGCCGATCCGCGTGATGGCTCGTATGGTGCGCGAGGTCCAGGGCAGGGCGCGTGAGGCGGGAATCTCGCCGAAGATCATAGACCGGGAGATCGCCAACCGCACGATAGGTGACGTGAACGTGCGCATGATCACCGAGAAGATAGACGGTGTAGATTACACGACCATAGGCGAGGAACTGGGCCTTATTTTGCCAGGCGAGGAAATAGGCGGGCGGATCAGCACAGGCGAGGTGTACCGCGAGCTCAAAAGG
>JBBSIK010000422.1:0-3251 GCA_038232115.1 Chloroflexia bacterium | reverse complement strand
GCGTTTGTGCTGTTTGGCCGCAGCAACTTCCTGGGCCGCCTGCCCGGTGATATCACCTTCACCAGCGGCAACTTTACCTGCATAGCCCCTCTCGCCACAATGCTCCTTCTCAGCCTGCTGCTAACTATTATACTGAATATCGTCCTGCGGCTGTTTAACCGCTAGTTACACAGGCTCTATGGCTACTCATCGTCGTCTACATGGGTGGATGCTGGAAGGATCGAAGGCTCCCCAACCAGGCGCGCGGCCCTGCTTCTCTTCGTCTCCCAGCCCTTCAGATAGTGCAGTGCGATCCATGTCATGCCGGTAGTGAAGACCGCAAGTAGAAGTAGACCCAGGCCCGATACGATGCCAATGGACGCCGTGATCCAAATGCTGGAAGCTGTGGTGAGACCGCGCACGGTCGAGCCTGTGCGGAAAATGGTGCCAGCGCCGAGGAAGCCTATACCTGTCAGTATCTGGGCTGCCAGCCGCGCCGGATCGCGCACTGTACCCAATCCCTCGAAGCCATAGATTGAAGCCACGGTGATACAGGCACAGCCCGCGCAGAGAAGCATGTGCGTTCGCAAGCCCGCCGGGCGCTGTACCCTCTCGCGCTCATAACCCACGATCCCGCCGAGTAGAAATGCTAACCCTACGCGGGCTATAGTAACGAAATCCGTGTCCTTAAAGACAAAAAGTTGGTTTAAGAAGTGCTCCATTGTGCCCCCCGATGGTTGGGGAGCCATTATAAACGGAGCAGGACGGAGTGACAAGGTTTTGCACGCGGCTAACAAAAAAGGAGACCCACGGTGGCCTCCCTTTGTGGCTGGCCTGAGAAGCTTACTGCCTCGGCTTCTCCCCATGGAACGTCTCGCGCATGTATTGCACCATGCTCCATATATCTTCGTCGGAGTTCGCGCCGCCGTACTTATTTCCCCATGCAGGCATACCAGACAGGTTGATCCCATGAGCAAGTATCCAGTATAGTTGCCCGTCAGTCTTGGTCCTCACCCGCTCCGACAGCATGTTGGCGGCAGGGGGATACATGTTCTTGCCCAGGTCAACAGTAGCCTTGCCGTCCTGGCCGTGGCATATGGCGCACTGCACAGTGTACAGCTCCTTACCTCTTGCGGTGCTGATCTTGGGACCCGATGGACGGCGCATATCTTGAAACTCGCCCGGAATAGCAACCATGCGCAGGCCCAGGTCGGTCATAGTTACTTCGCCAGGTAGTGGAGTTTCCTCTCTGAGCACGATGGTGCCCATCAGTCCGGCGGTAGCAAGCCCACCGCCCACCAGAACCAGCAGCAACAGTATCCAGCAGCCGCAGCCCCGACCCCGAGGCTTGTCTTCGGTGTCTGTGTCAGTAGTTGTGCCGGTGCCCCGATTATCGTCCACACTTTACCTCCTGAATGGGATTGTTTCTCCTGTTCAAAAGTACGCTCCTGGTTACGTGGGCCCAAGCCTACCAGGGAGTTCCCTGAGCGGCATGCACAAAGCGTGCCTTCTGCCACCTACTCGTGGAGCAGTTTCTCTCCGGCGCGCATTTCGATAGGCAGGTTGTTTTCGCCTGGGGGTAGCGGGCAAGAGTAGTATGGACTGTACGCGCAAAATGGATTGTATGCTCGGTTGAAGTCGAGCACATATTCGTTGCTGGCCTTCTTGTTGAGGTCCAGGTAGCGTCCCGCCCCGTATGTCTCCTTGCCACTGGTCTTGTCTCGGAAGGGCACGAAAAGACGGCCACCGTGCATCTCCTCCTCGGCGGGCGGCAGAAAGGCGGTGAGGCTCATGCGCTGCCCGTTGATCTCAAACTCCAGCCTACCCGCGCGATTGTATTCCTTGTGAGCGCCTGTAGTGGTCTGTACGCGGAACACACCGGGATTCGTCTCCGGATTCAGGTGGGCGATCACGCGATAGCCGAGGTCTACGGGGTAATAGTTGAGGCCCTGGAAGTTCTCCTTCTCTTCGGGCAAAATAGGGGAGTCGGGGCTTTCGACGAAAAACTTGTTCTTTTGCTTGCGAAACGCCTCTAGCTGCCTGCGCGCGGCGTCTTCATCAGATGCGCCACCCGGCGGTTGGTGCGTGTGTACTTCATCTGCCATGATCTTTTCTCCTGATGCGTTGATATGATCCATATTATATAGTGGCGCTTGCTTGTGTATGACTAGCTACGCAGTGTTTGCGTGCGGCACATTATAGCATATCAGGGCGCGCAAACGGTGGTTATCCGCGACGTTGCAGCGGCCCTGCTAACTCGCCCCCTATACTTGACACTCGGCGCGTGTTACTCTATGCTGCCTGTATGCCAACAGATGTCGTGGACGAGCAAGACAGGCTCAATGTGGCGGTACAGATTACACCCCGCGAGGAATTGGAGCAGAGGGCTTCCCGCCTACAGGGGCTGATGCGCGCGGCAGGTCTGGATGGTGTGCTTGCCACACAGAACGCCGACGTATTTTACCTCTCCGGCGTAGTTCAGCAGGCCCAACTCTACCTGCCTGTGGACGGCTCACCACTCTTGATGGTACGTAAACACCTGGAGAGGGCGCGAAGCGTTTCGGCCTTGCACAATGAAGCGGTGACGGGTATACGTTCGTTGCGAGAATTGCCCGGCCTGATAGTGCAGGTGGGTGGCCGCCCTCGCCGCATAGGGCTTGAACTGGATACCCTGCCGGTGCTGACATACCAGGCTTACAGCAAGGCGCTTGCTCCTCTGGAAGCCGAGCTTGTGGACGCCAGCATGGTATTGCGCCAGGTACGCGTCGTGAAGAGTCCATATGAATTGGAGCAGATCAGGCGGGCTGCGCAGGTGGCGGATGCGGGCATACAGGCTGCGAGGGAGCACGCCCGCGTTGGCATGCCAGAGGTCGAGCTTGCGGCCATTATTGAGGCGGCTACACGCATTGCGGGGCATAGCGGCATACTCAGGATGCGCTTCTTCGGCCAGGAGATGCATATGGGCCATCTGCTGGCTGGCGATTCCGGCTCCGTCGCCTCTTTCATGAACTCTCCCACCGGCGGGCACGGTCCCGGCCCCTGGGCACCCTACGGCGCGGGCAGTCGTCCCTTGCGGCGTGGCGAACCGGTGTTGATAGATTATACGGGGGAGTGGGCCGGTTATATCGCTGACCAGACGCGCATGCTTTCCATCGGCCCTCTGTCGCCTTTCTGGCAAGATGCTTATGCTGCGATGCTGGACATCGAGACTTACCTGGCGCGTGAAGCACGACCCGGCATAACAAGCGGCCATCTCTTCTCTATGGCCGAGG